>CAYGXB010000058.1:0-10897 GCA_964353605.1 uncultured Bacteriovoracaceae bacterium | reverse complement strand
TGAAATCTGGCGCCATCATCGTGCCACCATCCTGCGGCCCTTGCCTGGGCGGCTATATGGGCATCCTGGCCGAGGGGGAACGCGCACTGTCGACTACGAACCGGAATTTCGTCGGGCGGATGGGGCATCCCAAGAGCGAGGTGTACCTCGCCGGCCCGGCAGTTGCCGCAGCATCAGCCATTACGGGCAAGATCTCCTCGCCAACGGAGGTGATACAATGATCTTGCGGGGTCGCGCGTTTGTGTTTGGGAATGATATCGATACGGATGCGATCATCCCCGCCCGCTACCTCAATACCTCGGATCCGGAGGAACTCAAACAATACTGCATGGTAGATGTCGACCCGTCATTCCCCTCCAGGGTTAAAAGAGGGGACATTATCATCGCCGGAAAGAATTTCGGCTGTGGCTCTTCGCGGGAGCATGCGCCGATCGCCATCAAGGCTTCCGGTGTTTGCTGCGTCATAGCGGGGAGCTTTGCCCGTATCTTTTTCCGCAACAGCTTCAACATGGGCCTGCCTGTCTTCGAATCGGCCGAAGCGGCCAGCTCGATCAAGGAAGGTGATATGGTGGAGGTGGATACCGACAGGGGGATCATCCGCGAGATCACGACCGGGAAGGAATTCAAGGCCCGACCGATCCCGCCCTTCATGCAGGAACTCATTGCGGATGACGGGCTTATGGAACATATAAAAAAACATGGCAGCATGTAAAATTATCAAATCCACCGGGCCACCCCGAACCTTCAGGAGGGCCCTTAAAGGTTTGCGGGGAAAGGTCTGATAAAAAGGGTTCCCCACATAAAAAAGCAGGGTATATGGCATCAAAATATAAGGTTGCAGTAGTTGGTGCGACGGGGGCTGTCGGCACCGAGTTGATAAGGATCCTGGAGGAGCGGAACTTCCCGGTCGGGGAGCTCGTACCCCTGGCCTCGAAGCGCTCCCAGGGGATGCGCGTGGAATTCAATGCAGAGGACATCCCGGTCAGGATGCTCGACAAGGATGCATTCAGGGGCGTGGAGATCGGATTTTTTGCAACGGACGCTCCGTTGAGCAAGGAATATGCACCCCTGATGGTAAAGGAGGGGTGCACGGTGATCGATAACAGCTTGTGCTTCAACCTGGAAAAGGACGTGCCGCTCATTGTCCCAGAGGTGAATTCCCACAGGATACGGGAACACAGGGGGATCATTGCCAATCCGAGCAGTGCGACCATTCAGATGGCCGTGGTCCTCTACCCGATCCACAAGGCCGCAAAGATCAAGCGGATTGTGGTTTCCAGCTTCCAGTCGGTGTCCGGTTCGGGAAACAAGGCCGTGAACGAACTCTCCGAGCAGGTAAAAGCCCTGTTCAATTTCCGTGAACCCGAGATACGGGTGTATCCGTATCAAATCGCCTTCAATTGTCTGCCGCACATCGACGAATTCAGAGAAAACGGTTATACGCAAGATGAGATCCAGATCGCCTTGGAAACGAAGAGGATCCTGGAAGACGAATCCCTGAAGGTATGCGCCACATCGGTACGGGTGCCGGTTTTCTATGGGCATTCAGCATCGGTCAACATAGAGACCGAGAAAAAGATCACTCCTGATAAGGTGCGGGAGATTCTGTCCAAAGCCCCCGGGGTGGCGGTGGAGGATGATCCAAAGAAGAACCTCTACCCGGTTGCCATTTATGCGGTGGGCAAGGACGAGAGCTTTGTCGGCAGGATCCGTGAGGACATGTCCCTCGATAACGGGATCGTGATGTGGATCGTCTCAGACAACATGAGGAAGGGCACCGCCCTCAACGCTGTCCAAATCGCGGAATGCCTGATCTCCCCCTAGCGTGAAAATTTCCCTCGGTAACTATATCCCCAGAGATTCCTTCGTCCATCATCTCGACCCGCGGGTAAAGCTCTTGCTCATGGCCTTCGGAATTGGGGTTTGCTTCCACATTGATACCCTGCTTGGTCTGGGATTATTCCTGGGCATGTGCCTGTGCATGACCAAGCTTGCGGCTATCCCGCTCAAACAACTCTTCTCGGGATTGACCCCTTTTCTGTGGCTTTTCGTTTTTACCGCCCTCCTCCATGTCTTCATGACTCCGGGCGAACCACTTCCCCTCCTGCCGCTTGCCACCAGAGAGGGGCTTAATAATGGGCTCAGGGTAGGTGTTCAGCTCGTCTATGCAATATGGATATCCACCCTCATGACCCTCGCCACATCGCCGCTGGATATGGTCTGGGCCCTGGAGTGGTTTATGCGACCGCTGAAATACCTGAAAGTGCCGGTGGACGAGATAGCACTGCTCGTCATGCTTGCTATACGGTTTATCCCCCTCCTGTTCGAGGAGACCGACCGCATTCTCAAGGCTCAGAAGGCGAGGGGGGTTGACCTGGAAACCGGCGGCATGTTGAGGAAGGTGAAGGCGTTCGTCCCTGTGATCGTTCCCCTTCTGCACGGCGTATTTCGTAGGGCGGATGACCTGGCCATAGCCTTGACCCTCAGGGGGTATGCGCCGGGGACAAAGCGTTCGCGGATGAAGGAAAACAAGGCTCGGACCTCGGATATCATCGCCCTCTTGAGTACGGCCGCCGTGCTCTTGGTCTTTATCTGGCTATAAGCATGGGGAATGCCCTTGACTAAAAAGAATCAAAGCACTACGTAAAGCTATAGAAGGAGGCGAGAGATGCCCATCTACGAATATAAATGTAAGACATGTGGGTGCGATTTCGAAAAATTGGTCGCAGTGAGTTCCGAGGACCAGATCACCTGTCCGCAATGCGCATCGGATAAAATAGCCAAGAAGATATCCATGATCGCTTCCGGAAAATCAGGGTGCGGCACGTGCGCATCCACATCCTGCGGCCCATCCTGAGGCTAAAGGCAAAAGGCACGGTCGGTGCCTGAAAAGTATTAAGGTTCTTTCGAAAAAGATAGAGAGAGACTCCTTTTTTACAAACTATGTTCCCTCTCTTGCATCATGTATCAGAGCAATTCCTCGAGCACGATGGTTTGATCGCGTTTTGAACCGACCGATATGATAGCCGCTTTCACCCCGAGTTTTGCCTCGATGTAGGAGATGTAGGCTTTGCAGTTTTGCGGGAGATCCTCATAGCGCTTGATGGACGCGAGATTTTCCTCCCAGCCCGGATGTTCATCATAGAGGATCTCAAGATCGGGGAATAACTCAAGGTCGGCCGGCATGCTTTCCATGATGATATTGCCTGATTTATAAGCCGTTGCCACCCGAATGCTTTCAAGTCCGGAAAGCACATCCAGTTTCGTGATCGCAAGGTGCGAGATGGAGCTCAAGCGTATGGTATGCCTGAGGGCCACGAGATCAAGCCAGCCGCAGCGTCGCGGCCTGCCGGTTGTGGCCCCGTATTCCCCGCCGAACGCTCTCAGCCGCTCCCCAAGATCATCCGCGAGTTCGGTCGGGAATGGGCCACCGCCGACCCGCGTGGTGTATGCCTTGCATATGCCCAGCACCCGATCTATATTTGTTGGACCGATGCCGGAACCTACACAAGCCTGAGCTGCTACGGTGTTCGAAGAGGTGACAAAGGGGTAAGTGCCGTAGTCCATGTCGAGGTTGCCGCCTTGAGCCCCTTCGAAGAGCAAGGATTTGCCGGACTTGACGGCATTGTCGATCAGGATGGAAGTGTCGGTCACAAAGGGTCTGAGCCTCATTCCCAGCCGGGCATATTTTTCCAGAATGGTCGCCTTCTCCGGGGCCTTTACCTTGAGCACCTTGGTGATGTAGTGCTTCTTCTCCTCGAAAACCTCATCCAGCTTCTTCTGGAGGAGGGCTGCATTGATGAGGTCGATTATGCGGATCCCGGTGCGGCGAGCCTTGTCTTCATAGGCGGGGCCGATGCCGCGGCCCGTCGTCCCGATCCGTTCGGTGTCCCTAGCATGATCGATTATCTTATGGTATGGCATGATCACATGCGCCCGGTCACTGATGGCAACCGTTTCCGGGGTCACGATATGGCCTTTGGCGACGAGTTCATCGATCTCGGTGAGGAGCACTTCTGGATCAATGACAACACCTGAAGCGATGATGCAGAGTTTGTTCCGGTGCAGGATACCGGACGGGATCAGGTGTAGAATGAGCTTTTCATCGCCGATCACGAGGGTATGTCCAGCATTGTTCCCGCCCTGAAAGCGGATGATAAGGTCGGCCTTATCCGTAAGAAGGTCAACTATCTTTCCCTTGCCTTCATCCCCCCATTGAGTGCCGACAACAATCATGTTTGCCATATCGTGTCTCCTCTATCTTTGGGCCTAAATGGTAACGCGCTGCACAAAAAGGGCGTTGGGCACTTTTCTCAGCTTTTTTATCACGGCTTCTGATACTTCGGTATCAAGGTTGATGATGGTGATGGCGGTACCCTTCGCCTTGTCCCTGCCGAGGAACAGCCTGGCGATATTGATATGCTCCTTGCCGAGCAGCGTTCCAAGTTTCCCCACGGTGCCAGGCAGGTCCTTGTTGTAAATGACCAGCATGTTGCCCTCGGGGATCACCTCGATGGGGTAGTTGTCTATCTTCACGATCCGCAGGTCATCCGGTTTGAAGACCGAACCGGCCAGGTAACGCCTGCCGGTATCGAGAACAACGCTGAGCTCGATCATGTTGGTGAAGATCTCCTCCTTAGAGGAGTGGGCCTCAACGATGTCGATCCCCCGCTCCTTGGCGATGACTGGGGCGTTGACATAATTGACGTCGTCCATGATCGAAGAGAGCAGGCCCTTCAAGAGCGCGATGGTGACAGGCTTGGCTTCGATGTTGGCGGCCGCTCCGTGATAATTCACGGAAATCTTGCTTATCCTGCCCGTTATGATCTGTCCCATGAAATGCCCCATCTTTTGTGCGAGTTCTATATAGGGCTTTATCTTGGCCAGCATCTCCGGTCCGACTGAGGGGGCGTTCACCGCATTCCTGATCATGCCAGTTTTAAGATACTCCACGATCTGTTCAGCGATGGCGATGGCGACATTCTCCTGGGCTTCTTCCGTCGATGCCCCGAGATGTGGTGTGCAGACTACCTTCGGGTGCAGGGCGAGCGACCAGTCTTCCGGCGGTTCCTTTTCGAAGACATCTATGGCCGCACCGGAGACCTTCCCGGAATCGAGCGCCTCTCGAAGCGCCTTTTCATCGATGATGCCGCCGCGTGCACAGTTTATGATCATGACACCATCCTTCATCTTCTTGAAGGCAGCTTTCCCCAACAGCCCTTTGGTTTCCTTTGAAAGCGGGGTGTGGACGGTGATGTAATCCGAGCGGGTAAAGATCTCGTTTAGGTCGACGAGCTCCAATCCAAGGTTTTCTGCAGCTTCCTTGGATATGAAGGGGTCATAGGCGATCACGTTCATCTTGAGACCCTGTGCCCGTGAAGCAACCACGGATCCGACCCTGCCGACGCCGATGATACCCAGGGTCTTGTTGAATACCTCTCGGCCGGAAAAGCTTTTCTTGTCCCATTGCTGGGCCTTCATGGATGCGGTGGCCTGCGGGATGAGCCGGGTGAGTGCCATGAGCATGGCAATCGTATGTTCTCCGGTCGTAATGGTATTTCCTCCGGGGGTATTCATGACTACGATACCTCGTTTCGTCGCTGCATCGCAGTCGATATTGTCGACACCCGCACCTGCCCGGCCAATGACCTTGAGCTTTTTCCCGGCCGCAATGATATCGGCAGTCGCCTTGGTAACGGAACGCACCACGAGTCCATCGTAAGCACCGATGATCGCCTTGAGTTCCTCCGGCTTGAGGCCTGTCTTGACATCAACATCAAGACCGCCCTGTTTTAAGATTTCTTCTCCCCTTGCGGAAAGCTTATCGCTGACCAACACCTTCAATTGTGCACCCTCCTTTAGAACAGTTCGCAGCACTTTTAACAAATGGATACTTGTGTGTCAATAAATATAGCCATGCACGGCATGTGGAGTGATACCCAACAAAGTGATCCACTTTAGGAAATAACTATGGTATAGAGAGATGCGGTCGACCGATGAGGAAGCAGGCATGATTGTGACTGACGGACGTTTGACCTGTGCACGCTGCGGGAAGAACCCCTCCGTGGTCCTGTGTGATGGGTGCGGGATCCCCCTCTGTGAGCAATGCAGACGGTTCGACCTGTGGGCATACGGGTGCGGACATATCAATCCCAAGGCCTTCTGTCCTCAATGCCAAGAGAATATCGAGATCAACCCCTGGGGCGGTAAGAGACCGGAATAGGTAAGATGACTCCATGATCTAAAGCATGCATGGGTGGCAGTCCTTGATGGCGGCTTTTACCTGCGCATGAAAGCATACCTTGTTTATCAGGCATCCGGCCTTGACTTGAAAGATGTAGATCCTATAAAGAAGCTGTAGGGAAAAAAGAACCGAGGAAACATATATGATCAATTTAAAGTTTCAGGAGATTGTTGGATTTCTGCTGGGTACCGAGGTCGGGGAGGACAGACTCAGCGTCTATTATCCCTCGATCGATGTGTATGAGAATTCCGAGGAACTCTGCATAGAGATAGAGATCCCCGGGGTGAATCAGGAGGACGTGAGCGTCGAAGTCCTGGGTAACACCTTGAGGATCAGCGGCATGAAGAAGGATTCCCTTTTGAATAGAGGCGTCCGCTATACCAGGATGGAGCGGGGGTTTGGCAGATTCAGCAGGGAACTTGATATCCCCGAACGGTTCGACGTGAACAAGGTGGATGCAAAGTTTGGGGACGGCGTATTGATGATCAAGATCGCTCGTTCAACCCAAAAGGTCGAAATGATCAAACGCATAGAGGTGAAATAGATCGAGGTACGATGAATGGAGAATGAGAAACAAGCGATAGAAATACCAGAAAATGTGCCCCTGCTACCGGTAAGGGATGTTGTCATATATCCCTATATGATTCTCCCCCTGTTTGTGGGCAGGGGGATCTCCATCAAGGCCGTGGATGAGGCCCTCAATAAGGACCGGTTTATATTCCTTGTGGCACAGAAGGATTCTTCCGTCGAAGAGCCCGACCCTAATCAGATATACGCGATCGGGACGGTGGCCATGGTCATCCGGATGCTGAAACTCCCTGACGGTCGGGTAAAAATCCTCGTCCAAGGGGTGGCGAAGGCCAGGATCAAGGAGTTCCGCAAGGATGAGCGAGGCTTCTATACCGTTGATATCGAGAAGATCGAAGAACCGGATATCAAGGAGATCACGGTCGAGGTCGAAGCACTCATGCGCTCCGTCAAGGAACAGTCGGAGCGGATACTCCAATTGCGGGGTATCGTATCCCCAGATGCCCTTTCCATCCTCGAGGCCATCGACGACACTGGCAGGCTGGCCGACCTGGTCGCCTCAAACTTGAGGCTCAAGGTTGAGGAATCCCAACATGTACTGGAGGTCATCGATCCGATAGAAAGGCTCAAGCATGTCAATAAACTCCTGGCCAAGGAACTGGAGCTCACTGAGGTCCAGGCCAGGATCCAGTCCCAGGCAAAGGATGAAATGAACCGGACGCAGAAGGATTACTTCCTCCGGGAACAGATGCGGGCAATCCAGAATGAGCTGGGCGAGGTCGATGACAAGAGCAAGGAAATCGAGGAATACAAACAAAAGATCGAAAAGGCGAAGATGCCGGAGGATGTCGAGAAAGAAGCCATCAAACAGCTCGACCGGCTAAGGATGATGCATCAGGATTCCGCCGAGGCAAATATCATCCGCACCTACCTGGACTGGATGGTCGACCTGCCCTGGGGCCTGTCCACGGAAGACAACCTCAAAATCAAAGAGGCCTCCAAGGTCCTTGAGACAGACCATTACGGTCTCAACAAGGTAAAACAGAGGATCCTCGAATATCTCGCCGTGCGGAAACTCAATCCGAACAAGAAAGGGGCGATCCTATGTTTCGTCGGTCCTCCCGGCGTTGGCAAGACCTCGCTCGGCCGCTCCATCGCACGGGCGCTGGGGAGGAAATTCTACCGGCTCTCCATCGGCGGAGTGCGCGACGAGGCGGAGATCCGGGGCCACCGGAGGACCTATATCGGGGCCCTGCCAGGCAGGATTGTGCAGGGGATCAAAAACGCCGGTTCGAACAACCCCGTGTTCATGATCGACGAAGTCGATAAGATCGGTGCGGATTTTAGGGGCGACCCATCCTCAGCTCTGCTGGAAGTGCTCGACCCGGAACAGAACTTTTCGTTTCAGGATCACTATCTCAATGTCCCCTTCGACCTCTCCAAGGTTATGTTCATCACGACGGCCAACCTGATCGATCCCATCCCCAGCCCCTTGCGGGACAGGATGGAGGTCATAGAACTGCCTGGCTATACGGATCAGGAAAAGCTCAAGATCGCCAAACGCTACCTCGTCCCGCGTCAAATCCGGGAAAATGGCATGGAGGAGAAGGAGATCAAGTTTTCCGATGATGCCATCCTGGATGTGATCAATCACTATACGAAAGAGGCCGGGGTTCGGAACCTGGAGCGGGGGATCGGATCCATATGCCGGAAGGTTGCCCGTGAGATCGCGGAGAAGGAAACCAAACGGAACAAAGTCTACCGTACTACCGCCAAAAACGTATACAAATACCTGGGCGTGCCCAAGTACCTGCCCGAACAGGAGCGCAAGGAGCACGAGGTGGGCGTTTCCACCGGACTGGCTTGGACCCAGTTCGGCGGCGAGATCCTCTACGTCGAGGTCTCGGTGCTCCCCAACAGCGACGGCAAGGGCGGGGCGCTGGTCCTGACCGGACAGCTCGGCGACGTCATGAAGGAATCCGCCCAGGCGGGGATCTCCTATATCCGCTCACGGTCGGATAAACTCGGTGTTTCTCCCAGCTTCAACAGGGAGAAGGATGTGCACATCCATGTTCCATCCGGGGCAATACCTAAGGACGGTCCATCGGCAGGGATCACCATGGCCGTGGCTGCGATCTCCGCACTGACGAATAAGGCGGTGAGGAAAGATATCGCCATGACCGGCGAGATTACGCTGCGGGGCAAGGTCCTCCCCATCGGCGGCCTGAAGGAGAAGGCACTCGCCGCTCATCGGAATAAGATCTTCGAGATCATCATCCCCAAGGACAACGAAAAAGACCTCGAGGATATACCGACCGAGGTGCGCAAGAGGATTACCTTCTATCCTGTAAGCAATATGGACGAGGTGCTTAACCTGGTCTTCGTCAAATAAAAGCTCAATCCCCCCCGACCCCCCTTGGTCTCAAGCGGGGCCAAATGTCTGCAGGATTCGGCCGTTCCAGACGAAATGAAGTGGAGCGGTCTAATCCTGCAGACTTAAGTTGTCGCCGAGGTTTATGTGCCAGTTGATTTGGCCGCCGTCATAACGTCATCAGGGAAAGCAGGCGGCCCATGTAATGGATCCTTGAAAGTTTTCGAAAGGCGGTGCAGGGGGAAAAGCTTTTACAAAAGGTTTCCCCTTTGCATTACCCCTTTGAAGATTTTAGCAATCAACGGGCCGGCGATCTCGGCCATGGCGATGACCTCCTTGAGGGATGTCGATTGGTAGTTGTCCGGGTCGTTGTTGTTGGTGATGGCGGCGATGGCAAGCACTTCCATGCCGCAGTGTACGGCCTGGATGACTTCCATGACAGTCGACATGCCGACAGCGTCAGCTCCTATCCTCTGGAGCATCCTCGTTTCGGAAGCGGTTTCCATGGAGGGGCCGAGGACCTGCACATAGACCCCCTCCTTGAGATCGATACCGAGACCTCTGGCGCACTCTCGTGCCCGCTGAAGGAGGGCAGGGGAATAGGGGTGGGCCATATCCGGAAAGCGGGGGCCCAGCTCGTCGATGTTCGCTCCGGTGAGGGGATTGAAGCCGGAGAGATTGATGTGGTCCATGATGAGCATCGGAGAACCAGGGGGCAGGTCTTTCCTGAGGCCGCCGGCTGCGCAGGATATGAAGAGCTTCCTGATGCCCATGCGGGCAAAAACCCGGATGGGGAAGGTCGTTTCCAGGGGGGTATATCCTTCGTAGAGATGGAATCTGCCGCTCATCGCCACGATCGGAACATCCCCAAGGCTGCCGAAGAGGAGCCTGCCGGCATGGCCCGTCACGGTCGAGCGCGGGAAGCCGGGGATGTCGGCATAGTCGATGGCCTTGGCGATAGCAAGCTCGTCTTCCATGACGCCAAGCCCGGTGCCAAGAATGAGGGCGGTCTCCGGTTGAGCTATTTCAGCCAGTCTGCGGGCCGTCAGCTTTTCCGCTTCCAGACTCATTTCTTGAGATCGATCGCCTCGTCGATGAGCATGATCGGGATCTCATCCTCGATCGGATACTTCAACATGCAGGCATTGCAGATAAGACCGCTCTTGTCATCCTCGAGGATGAGCTTCCCCTTGCATTTCGGGCATGCAAGTATATTCAGCAGTTCTTTATCGATCGGCATGATTCCCTCCTTATTTTATCTTGTGCCCAGAGCGATGAGACATTCCCTGACCACCATTGCTTTATCCATATGCATGGTATCTTCTGTACCATTTCTCCATGCAGTATGCACCCTCTTGTCAATGCCTTGCCCATGTCAAGGTTATGGGCAACATTTCAACAACATGTTTTGTTTCATCATGTCAGTGTAGTGCCTTGAATTTATTATGAGAGTATGCAATGCTGCCGCAAGGGTGATAGGGGTCGTGCTCGAAGAGGGTGATCCAGCCGCGCTCCTTTGCCATGGTCAGGAGCCTGCGCTTGGTGTCCACGATCGTAAGCGGATAAAGGTCATAGGCCATGATGCACGGGAGGTGGCAATGGGCGGCAGTGGGAATGAGGTCGCCGGGATAGAAGAATTTATCGTCGATGATCACGCTGATATGGCCCTGCGTATGCCCTGGCGTGGGGATGATCCGGATATGCCCATTGAGGTCAAAAGGTGGTTCGATGAGCATGAGCTTCGGTGTCATAGC
>CAYGXB010000057.1:0-12314 GCA_964353605.1 uncultured Bacteriovoracaceae bacterium | reverse complement strand
AGGCTATGCTCGATGAGCGCATGGTCCTCTTCCGTCTCTCCGCCGTCGAGGTGTTCTCGGCCCAGGGTGAAGAACTCGTCAAGATCATTTCTCCCAAGATCGGGGTGTCCACCCTCCCTAACCCAGAATCAAGCCTAGTCCGTTCTGCTATGGAGGGCAAGAATCTGAACAGGATTGTCCGTTCCGGGAAGGCGGATCTCATCGAGGGTATCGTACCCATAAGGTCTTCTTTCAACCCCAAGGATGTAGTGGGTGTCCTCGTCGTGGATTACTATATTCCTGAGAGCCTCTCGGGCAGACTTAACCTCATCCTGACCTCCTATACCGATTATATCGAGAGCCTCAAGCTCAAAGGGCCGATCAAGACCGGCTACATTATCACCCTCACTGCCGTGACCTTGCTCGTCATATTCTCCGCGATCTGGTTCGGGATGAATATCTCGAAGGGGCTTACTACCCCCATTGAACAGCTCGTCGAAGGGACTCAGCGGATATCCAGGGGGGATCTCGGCTTTACCATCGAAGTTGTCTCTGATGACGAACTCGGCATTCTGGTGCAGGACTTCAACTCCATGGTAGACGAGCTGCGGAACTCACGCAAGCACCTGGAGAACGCCTATAACGAACTCGCCTATCGAAACCGGTACATTCAGACGGTCCTCAACAATATCTCGACCGGAGTGGTATCGGTCAACAGTGATGATTGCATATCCATGATCAATCCTTCTGCCCAGACAATGCTCGCCATCAAGACGGAAAAGGTGATCGGCAGAGCGTATACCGAAGTTCTCAAGGAAGAGCACATGCCGATCGTGAACGAGCTGGTCGATGCCCTCAGGAAATCAAAGGGGATATCAACCCAGAAGGAGATCTCCCTTTCCATTGGGGGACGCAGACTAGTGCTTATGGTCCATGCCTCCCTGCTTTTCGACGACAACAATGAGTACATGGGCATGGTGGTGGTCTTCGACGACCTCACCGAGCTGCAGCGAATGCAGCGTGTTGCGGCCTGGCGCGAGGTGGCCCGCAGGATCGCGCATGAGGTGAAGAATCCGCTCACCCCCATCCAACTCTCTGCCCAGCGTCTCAGGCGGAGGTACCTCGACAAGTTCAAGGGGGATCAGGGGGTCTTCGATGAGTGCACCCGCCTGATCATCAACCAGGTCGATGAGATGAAACGGCTCGTGGATGAGTTTTCCGCCTTCGCCAAGATGCCGAGTTCCAATCCTGGTCCAGAAAATCTCAACGAAGTAGTGCAGGACGCCGTAGCGCTCTATCGGCAGGCACATACGGACATCGCGTATGTACTGGAGCTTGACGAATCGCTCCCCCCGGTCGAGATCGACCGGTCCCAGATGAACAGAGTCATCGGCAACCTCTTGGAGAACGCCACCATGGCGGTGATGGGAGCAAATACCGCGGAGAAGACAATTAAGGCCAGGACGAGTTATGAGAGACTCTTCCATATCGCCACCCTCGAAATCATCGACACAGGGCCAGGGATTCCGGGGTATATCAAGGAACGGATGTTTGAACCTTATTTCTCGACAAAGAAAGGGGGCACAGGCCTCGGTCTGGTCATCGTCAAGAGCATCATCACCGATCACAACGGCTTCATCCGCGTAAGGGACAACCGGCCTTCAGGGACCATATTCAGTATAGAACTTCCGGTAAAGGAGAAGACATGAAATATACGGTATTAATCGTAGATGATGAGGAAAAGATCCGCCTCTCTCTCAAAGGCGGACTCGAAGATGAAGGATTCCACACCATCCTGGTCTCGAGCGGAGAAGAGGCGCTCAAGGCTATCGAGAAGCAGGATGTCGACCTCATACTCCTGGATATCTGGATGCCGGGTATGGACGGCTTACAAGCCCTCCAAGAGATCAAGAACAATAATCATGATCTGCCGGTGATCATCATGACCGGTCACGGTTCTATCGAAACCGCAGTCAAGGCCACCCGGCTCGGTGCCCTGGATTTCATCGAGAAGCCACTGGACCTCAATAAGATCATCATCATGATCAACAATGCCATGCATTTGAAGGCGCTGTCCGACGAGAATGCCCTGCTGAAAAAGAAGAGCGAAAAGGATGATGAGATCGCCGGATCCTCACCAGCGATCCAGAAACTTAAGGAGGAGGTTGATCGGGCGGCCGCATCGGACTCATGGGTATTGATCATAGGCGAGAACGGGACGGGCAAGGAGCTCGTCGCCCGACGGCTGCACAAATTCAGCCAGCGGGCTAGTCAACCGTTCATCGAGGTGAATTGCGCCGCTATCCCCGAAGAACTCATCGAGAGCGAGCTCTTCGGACATGAAAAGGGGGCCTTCACAGGCGCAACCGAACGCAAGCGGGGAAAATTCGACCTAGCGAACAAGGGGACCATCTTCCTTGACGAGATCGGCGACATGAGCCTCAACACGCAGGCCAAGATCCTGCGCATCCTCCAAGAACAGCGATTCGAACGGGTGGGAGGCTCCCAAACCATCCAAGTAGATGTGCGGGTGCTCACCGCCACGAACAAGGATTTAGAGCAGGAGATCGCGGTCGGCAGGTTCCGGCAGGACCTCTACTACCGGCTCAATGTCATTCCCATCCATGTCCCCCCTTTGCGGGAAAGGAAAGAGGATATCCCGGCCCTCATCGATCACTTCCTCAAGACCTATGCGACGCTGACCAACGGCGTGAAGAAGACCATCACCGAGGGAGTAGTCAAGAAGTTCATGCAGCATGACTGGCCGGGCAATGTCCGGGAGCTCAAGAACATCATCGAGCGGCTTGTGATCATGACGCCGGGCACGAGTATCACCCACGACGATGTCCCGCCGCTTGGGACGAGATCGACATCCGAGCTGGAAAAGATCATGGAAATGGATCCCCTCAAGGACGCCCGGTCGGAATTCGAGCGGCTCTTCATCGCTAAGAAGCTTGCGCAGTGTGGCAACAATATCTCGAAGACCGCAGACCTCATCGGGGTCGAACGGAGCAACTTGCACCGCAAGATCAAGGGACTGGAAATCGATGTCTGAAGAGGGGCAGGTACGTAAGGATCCGGGGGGCAAACTCAATATCGCCCTCGTCTACCCAAACACCTACTGGCTTGGGATGTCGAACCTGGGAGTGCATACCTTATATCGAGTGTTTAATGCACACCCGGGGATCGTCTGCGAGCGTTTCTTTACAGATCACCCGCGGTCGATCGAAGCTGGAAGACCCCTGTCCGACTTCCCGCTCATCGCCTTTTCCGTCTCTTATGAGCTCGACTGCGTGCACATGGTGCGGATTCTGATGGAGAACAAGATTCCAGTCAGGGCCAGGGAAAGGAAAGGCCCGATCATCATCGCCGGAGGGTCGGTCCTCACCATGAATCCCGAGCCGGTCGCAGAAGCCCTCGATGTGTGTTTCCTTGGGGATGGGGAGCCAGCAGCGGGCTTGCTCTATGATGTCTTTTTAGCCAGCTCGAGCAGGGAGGAGTTCCTCGAGAGGCTCGAGGGCAAACCGGGTATCTATATCCCGCTCAGGACTGGCCCCGAAATCCGGGACGGGGCTGTCCAGGGATTCCAGGGCCTACGCCCGACCTTATCGCTTGTAAATCCGCTCGAGACCCCTGCACATACCTTGGTCCTCTCCCCCGAAACGGCGTTTGGGGACATGTTCCTTGTGGAGACAGCCCGGGGCTGCCCCTATCACTGCAAATTCTGCACAGCACGGGAGATATACGCTCCCTTCCGGCCGGTCGCCATCGAGCATATCCTCCCTGTATTTGACAAGGCACAGGCCTCCGGCCTCAAACTTGGCCTCGTGAGTACCTCGTTGAACAACCACCCACAGGCTGCACGCATGTATGAGGAGATCGAAAAGCGGGGTATTCAGATCGCGCCGCCATCTCTGCGGTTCGGTATGCTCACGAAGGAACTGCTTGAACACATGCGACGCTCAAAGGTGAGAGGGGTGACGCTAGCGCCCGAGACCGGTTCTGAAGATCTCAGGCACGCAATCGGCAAGCCCATCACCAATGGCATGGTATTGGACGACATCACAGCCCTCATTGCAGCGGGGATCCGGAATATCAAACTCTACTTTATGGTAGGTCTGCCCAGGGAAACGCTCCACGATATCGATGATACCATAGATTTCATTAGCCGCATCCGCCAGACCTTCATCAGGGTCTCGCGGGGCAACCAGAATCTGGGGGAAATATCCCTCAATATTAATACCTTTGTGCCCAAGCCGCATTCACTTTTCGAACGAGAGACGATGATAACGATAAACGAGGCCAAAACGCGTATCAAGAGGATCGAGAATGGCCTAAAACGCACAAGCAATGTGCATGTCACCTTCGAAGGGCCGAAGTGGGCATACCTACAAGGCGTGATCGCCCGGGGCGACAGGAAAGTACTCGATCTCATCATGCACCTGGCACAGAAGCCGGAATATCGGTGGCAGGACGTGCTCAAGTGCTGGCCCGAGAATCCGGATTATTATGCCCTTAGGCCGCGATCCTCCGACGAGATCCTCCCCTGGTCCTTTTCTCTCCTTCCGAACTCCCTCCCTTCCCCTCAAGGTGCATAAAGGTGTCAGAGGGTGAAGAAGATCTCTGCATGGTGATGCCATAGTCAGACATCGCAACCATCTGTCTTTTGAGATCATCGAGAGATATATGCATGCAGCCGTTATTTTTTCTCTCCTCGAGGAGGATGATCCATCGATCATGCCCCAGAGACAGATCGTTGCCCTCCAGCTGTCAATGGGCATGTTCTCGCTCGCCTGCATCTCCTCGTTGACGAACGCTTCGATCACCATTAGGATCACGATGGTGTCGTGCTCGAGCGCAGAGACCATCATGCAATTCTTAAAAAAGTCCTTCTGGCAGAGATGGAGCATGGCCATGATTTGGTCATATTCCCTGTGTTCACAATAAAACCGGTAGCATGCGGCGGCGAGGGTCAGGGACAGCCCGCGTCACTTCCCTCGCGGGAATGTCCAGAGTGTCTGGTCCCCTTGTCCCCTTGAGGCGGGAAGCTCATAAGGAGATCGGTTGTCATGGCTCTCTTTCCAGTACATAGAGATGAGTGATGCCGAAGAAGAGCGGAGAGGATTGGATCAGAGAAAAACCCCGTGACTTCATCAGATGTGCAAGCGTATCAGGGTTATGGAACCCCATGACCGAATCCCGCAGGTACCGGTAAGCCCCGTGATCCCCGGAGATGCATCCGCCTATCAGGGGAGTAATACGGGTGAAATAGACCAGGTATACAAGCCTGAGGAGCGGATTTGGGGGCACGGAGAATTCGAGCACGGCAAGCCTTCCCTGGGGGCACAGAACGCGGTGCGCCTCATCGAGGAGGCGCTCGATGCTTTCTATGTTCCTGATCCCAAATGCCACCATGGCCTTCTGAAAGGATGCATCCGGGAACGGGAGGGATAGGGCATCCGCCCGGAGTAGGCGATATCGCCCGGTGCGACGGAAGTCTCCGACTTTGGAGGCTGCCTGGGCGAGCATCACCCGCGAGAAGTCAATGCCCACCACGGTGCATTGGGTTGCCTTGAGTGCCTGTAGCGCCAGGAGCCCGGTGCCGGTGGCAATATCGAGAATGGTTTCTCCATCCGTGATATCCAGACCCTTGACCGCCGCCTTTCTCCAACGCTGATCGAGCGAGAGCGAGAGGATGGTATTGATCCGGTCATAGGTCGGGGCGATACGATCGAACATCGCCATGATCGTATCCGGTCTCTTATCCACCATATTTCTTCTTTCACGGCGCTTTGTATCATTGAACCGTCCTGCGAATCAAGGGGCTCCCTCTTTGCGTCTTGATTTTGTTGAAAGTCTCGAGAAAGGGACAAATACCCTTGACTTATTACCAAAAAGCTAGTTAGCTCTCAAAAAAAGAGTGAGGAGGGGGTATGGCTGGATCGCTGAACAAGGTCATCTTGATAGGAAGGCTTGGCAGGGACCCTGAAATGAGATTCACCCCCAGCGGTAGAGCGGTTACTAATTTCACCATGGCCACGAATGAGGTGTGGACCGATCAGAGCGGCGAACGACAGGAGCGCACCGAGTGGCATAGGATAGTCACCTGGGGCAAGCTGGCCGAGAATTGCGCCAAGCTCCTGTCTAAAGGCAAGCTCGTTTACGTGGAGGGTAGGCTCCAGACAAGGTCCTGGGACGACAAGGATGGGAACAAACGCTATACCACCGAGATCATAGCGAATAATATGCAGATATTGAGCCCACTCGAAAGCTCGGAGGCAAGAGACCTCGGAGAACCGGGCACGTCGGAATCCGAACCGGAGGGATTCGACGATATACCCTTCTAAGCTAGGTCACGCGCGAACGCAAGAGTGCGGAGAGGCCGTAGCATAAGGTAATGCACAGGACTATGGTGGCGCCTGCGGAGGTGCCGAGATAGTACGAGGCAATCAACCCACCGATTCCGGAGATCAGGCTAATCACCACCGACCACAGGGTATATTCCCGTATCGAACCTGCCATGATCCGGGCTGTAGCCGCCGGAAGGATGAGCAGGGAATTGATGAGGAGGATGCCCACCATACGGATGGATACGGTCACCACGAGGGCCAGGAGGATGGAAAAGGAGGTCTCTAGCCAGAAGACCGAGACCCCCTTGCTCCTGACGAGGGAGGGGTTCAGGCTCACAAGGACGAGGGCATTCCCGAACCGTACCCAGTAGATAACCACTACCAGCAAGAGTACCGAGGCAAGCACGATCTGATCCGGGGCAACCGCGAGTACATCGCCGATCAGGTATGCCGTGTAGCGGGTAAAACCTCCCCCCTTGCTCAGGATCAGGATGCCCAGGGCGACAACTATGGCAAAGAAAACGCCGAGGACCGTATCGGAGGGGGCCTGGGTCATTCCCTTGAAGAGATTTAGCAAGAACGCAAAAAGCGCACAGAAGAGGATCATGGCCCACTGCGGGTCTCCAAGACCGAATAGGCTCCCGATGGCAATCCCGGTGAGTGCCGAGTGGCCAAGGACATCGGAAAAAAAGGCCATCCGGTTACTGATCACCATGGTTCCCAAGAGGGCGAACACGGGGGAGATGACGAGCACCGCCAGGAGGGCATGCTGCATGAACTGGTAGCGGGACCAGGCAAATGGGAAGAGGGCTTGGATCCCTGCGCCGATGATCTCCATCATCGCTCCTCATTTCCCTCCGTTAATGTCGGTAGGAGATGGTGAGGGCAGCCTGCCGGCCATGCTGGGGAGACGGGAAATGTTCCAGAGGGTCGGGGTCAGCTGTCTGATGAGGGCTTCGTTTGCGAGCACCTCATGTGGTTCCCCCTCGGCCAGCACCGTCCGGTTGAGGAGGAGCATGCGGTCGGTATACGGGGTGATGCCGGGAAGGTCATGGGTGACGAGCACTATGGAGACATGCCGCCTGCTTCTTAAATCTGACACGAGGTTATAGAAGAGGGTGAGCCCTTCGGCGTCGATCCCCGCATCGGGCTCATCGAGGAGGAGCATTTCAGGGTCGTGTGCGATGGCGCACGACAGCAGGATCCGCTGGAGCTCGCCACCGGAGAGCTCTCCCAATCTGCGCTTCAGGAGATGGAAGGCCGATACTTGTTCGAGCAGAGCGTGTATTCTCTTTTCAGCCGACCGCGATACACTGAACCAGATTGGATGGGATTCGAGTGTGGCGGCAAGGATATCCCTGACACTGACTGGACTGTCTTGATCGAATCCCGTCTTCTGCGGAAGGTAGCCGATCTGCATCTTGCTGCGCGTTTTTCCATTCACCCGGAACGACATGGTTCCGGCATACGGAACCTCGCCAAGGATGGCCTTGAGCAGAGTGCTCTTACCGGCCCCGTTGGGGCCGATGATGGTGAGAATCTCGCCGCAGTTCACATGCAGATTCACTTTCTCAAGCACCATACGATCTCTGAACCTCACCGAGAGGTTCTCAATCCGTGCGCAGCAATGATCGCAGGCATGGATCATTTTAGCGCCTCTTGCAGGGTCTTTAGATTCTGTTCCATGATGCGGATATAGGCATCGGGATCATCCGGTCCGGTCACTGCAGGGTCGAGGACGTATATTTTCATTCCCGTCTCCCGTGCAATGGCATCCGCTGCGCTCGCAGGATACTGGGGCTCGCTGAAGAGGGCTTTCACCTCTTTCTTCTTGATACTGTCGATCGACTCCACCAGCTCTCTGGCATTAGGGGCGCTCCCTGGCTCCTGCTCAACCACCGCGGCGATGATGAGGCCGAATTCGCGGGCAAAATAAGGAAATGCCTCATGAAAGGTGATGATCCTTGCACCCCGATAGGGAGCAAGCTCCCGTACCATCTCAGTCCTCAATGCGGCCAGCCGGGAAATGTAGGCATCGGCATTTTGCTTATAGGCGCCGGCATGCACGGGATCGAGGGAAATAAGGGCTTTCTTGAGGTTTTCAACTTCGCTAATTGCATGGGATATACTAACCCAGACGTGGGGATTTTCCCCCTGAGCACCCTTGAGGAGGGGGATCCCTTCTGCAAGACGGACAATGGCAATACGTGGATTCTGACGTGCCACCTTATCCAGGAAGGACTCCATACCGGCACCATTCGTGACGAAGATATCCGCGTTGTCGAGTTTCTTCATCTCCGCGGTAGTGGGAGAATAATCATGGAGGCAACCGATTGTCGGCGGTGTAAGATTGCTTACCCTGACCTCCCCAATCCCCTTGGTAACGTTAATGGTCATGATGTACATCGGATAGAAGGAAGTGACGATCCTGTTCCCCGTCCCGGATCGGTGGACGGCCTTCGCATCCCTCTCAAGCTCACCCTGTTTTCCCGGGCAGCCGGCAGAGAGAGATACAGCGCAGAGCATGAGCATTGACAGGAGGAATCGAGCACCTTTTTTCATCGCCTTACCTTCCCATGGGCCCAAGAGGGGACATTCAGGTATCAACCCCGGTTTGCTCTGTATTGAGATCCATCACCTGCTCTCTTATGACCGCGACAAAAGCGTCGACGATTTCAGGGTCTAGAACATTCTCTTTCATGGACGAAAGGATTGCCAATGCATCCTCGACTTTATAGGCTCCGCGGTATGAGCGCTTGGTCGTAAGGGCGTCATAGACATCAGCCACGGCGACGATCC
The DNA here is from genome assembly GCA_964353605.1 of uncultured Bacteriovoracaceae bacterium. Lineage (GTDB taxonomy): Bacteria > Desulfobacterota > Desulfomonilia > UBA1062 > UBA1062 > CAYGXB01. The sequence continues at coordinate 3,186 of CAYGXB010000057.1, read as the reverse complement.
GCGCCTCAAGGGGGATATTCATTCCTTTGGCACCGAAGGGATATCCCTTGCCGTCATAGCGCTCATGATGTAAAAGAATGATGTTGACCGTGATATCAGACAGCCGCGCGTCCTTGACCACATCCGCCCCCCAGAGGGGATGATTGCGGATGATATGCATCTCAGCTTCATCCAACGGCCCTTCGCCGAGCAGGATGGACTCCGAGATGCCGATCTTGCCGCAATCATGCAGCCAGCTTCCATATTTTATCGCGGACATCTTGTCCTCGGGGATCTTCATCGATCTTGCTATCCTCAAGGCATAATCCGCCACTCGTTCCGAATGCCCGCGCGTATAGGGATCCTTCAACTCCAGGGCATGAATGAGGGAGAGCATGTTCGCCTCATCGCCCATTCTGATTGATTTCTTCAGTCGGTAGCGCTTGAGGGCGTCCTCCACCATCTCCAGCAAGGCGAAATTGTCCCATGGTTTGATGACGAACCTGAATGCCTCCGCCTTGTTGATGGCATCGATCGCCGTCTGCAGGCTGGCATAGCCGGTCATAAGGATATTCACCGTATCGGGGGATATGACCTTGACCCGGGAGATGAGTTCGATGCCGGTCATCTCCGGCATCATGTTATCAGATACAAGTGCGGCAATCTCATGCATCTGCACCTTTGCGAGGGCGTCGAAGGGATTATTGGCGGTCAATATCTCAATGCCTTGATCGGCAAATATCCTTTCAGCCAGACTCAAGATAAATTCTTCATCATCGACAAAGAGTATGCGTTCGTCCATGTCTAGCTCTTTCCCCTTTAATATACCCTTTATATCATAGGATCTTCATTGATCTCAATGCCTGTATAGGATCATTCAATCTTATCGTCGCACGAGGTCAGCATGATGTCTACAAAGAGTACCAGATCATACGGTAAGGTTCTGCAACCGAAGTTTAAGAGCGCCCTGGTCTATACGGGTGAGGCACGGCATAGCGTGATACTCTCCGCGATTGTCAACGCATAGGTCTTGTAGTATGGGAAATCCATGCGTGCCCTGGGAGAGGTGGTTGCCATATACCGAGACAATAAACCGATCGGCTATACGCGCAAGAATATGCTCATGACAGGAAACCTGGATGGTTCCAGGTACACCGCCTGTTGCTTGGCTTTCCCCCTCAAGAGATGGTATGGATTCTCAGGGAGGAACAGATAGACGGCGGGCGAGCCGGTTACGATGAATGACAGACCTTTCCAGACCCTTTCCGTCCCTTCCCGAAGAACGGGGGCTGCATCAGATGTACACAGTCTCCATCCGGGGCAGAGGAATGGGGAGATCGTCTCTCGGATCGAAAAAAGGGCAAGGAAACGAGGGATAAGCGATGAAGGATAGTACTGATCGCGGCATGGATAGGCAGAAGGCTTTGATGCTCCTGGAAAGTCATATTGGGCAGGACAATCTGATGAAGCACTGTCTCGCTACCGAAGCCGTGATGAGGCATCTGGCGCGGCATCTCGGCTTTGATGAAGAGCTATGGGGCCTCGCGGGACTCCTGCATGACCTCGACTATCATGAGACCAAAGAAGACATGCATAGGCACGGCTTGATCGCGGCTGAGACCCTCGCCTCTTTAGGGGTGAGCGGAGAGATCGTCGCTGCCATCAAGGCCCATAATGCCGATGGCCTCGGCATACAAAGAGCTAATTCGATCGATTTCGCTATTACTGCCGGCGAGACCATCACGGGCCTCATTGTGGCGGTTACCCTCGTCTATCCCGACAAGCGCATCAAGAGCGTAAAGGCAAGTTCCGTTGTCAAACGCATGAAAGAGCCGCACTTCGCCCGCAATGTGAGCAGGGAGAATATCCTCCTCTGTGAAAAGCTTGGGCTCTCCCTACCTGATTTCGTTCAGATCGCGCTAACGGCAATGGCGGACATCGACAAGGAGCTGGGCTTGGCCTGAGCGTCTCTTTCGCAACCTTTCCTGCACCGAGAAGATCTTGGTTCGCCTGGGAGAGGGCATTAAAGTCACCAAATCCGACTGCCGATAGACTAATCCAAGGAGAGGTATGGCAAACGAACGCATAGGGGAAAAATTAATCAAGAACGCCCTCATCACCCAGGAACAGCTCCTCGAGGCACAGCAGGCCCAGAAAGCAACAGGCTCAAGGCTTGGATCTCAGCTGGTAAAACTCGGATACCTATCCGAAGAGCAGCTCGTCGATTTTCTCGGGCAGCAATATGGACTGCCGGCGATTGTGCTTAAGAACGTCCACGCCGATCCCGAGGCGGTGAAGCTCATACCGCTCAATGTGGTACAGAAATACATGGCAATAGCGTTCGAACGGACAGGTTCGACGCTCAAGGTCGCTATGACCGATCCGGCGAATATCTTTGCCGTGGATGACCTGAAATTCCTCACCGGCTATTCGATCGAGGTCTATGTGACCTCCGAGGAATCCCTCAAGTGGGCCATCGACCATTTCTATGACCAGTCGGCATCTCTGGGAGAGGCCCTGTCAGCCATGGAGGAAGACGATGGTGCCATCGAGCTTGCCGACGGTATGGAAGATGTCTCGGCCGGGGCTATGGAAAAGGAGGCGGAAGAGGCCCCGGTCATCAAGCTCTGCAATCTCATCCTCGTGGATGCGATAAAAAAGGGCGCGAGCGATATCCATGCCGAGCCCTACGAAAAGTTTATGCGCATCAGGTTCAGAATCGACGGGATGCTTCAAGAGGTCATGAAACCCCCCATGCGTCTGAAAAACGCCATCATTTCGAGGCTCAAGATCATGTCTCGGCTTGACATCGCCGAGCGCAGGCTCCCCCAGGATGGAAGAATGAAGCTGCGTGTACAGGGCGGCAAGGAGGTGGAATTCCGGGTATCGGTACTGCCCACACTTTTCGGCGAGAAGGTCGTGCTCAGAATCCTGGACAAGTCTACTCTGCAGCTGGACATGACGAAGCTCGGTTTCGAGGAAGAGGCCCTGGGTTATTTTAAAGAGGGCATTTATAAGCCATGGGGCATGGTGCTCGTCACTGGTCCGACGGGATCGGGAAAGACGACCACCCTGTATTCGGCGATATCCGAATTGAACAAGATCGAAACCAATATTTCCACCGCCGAAGACCCAGTCGAGTTCGATATGGCGGGTATCAACCAAGTGCATATGCACGAAGAGATCGGGCTCACCTTTGCCGCAGCC
>CAYGXB010000056.1:0-12326 GCA_964353605.1 uncultured Bacteriovoracaceae bacterium | reverse complement strand
ATTACCTTTGGTGTATGGGACATGATGTTGTGGGCCTTCAAGGACGCAACGGATCCCTTGTGCCGCAGCAACGCCCTCCGCAGGTCTCCGTCCGTGACAATGCCAGCAACCTTGAGCTTGTCCCCTATGAGGGTTAAGCCGAGCGCCTTTTCCGTCATCTCCTGCAAGACCTCCTCCAAGGTGGCATCGAGATCCACCAGTGGGACCCGCGCACCGGTGATCATGATCTGATCTATCCTGCTCATGAGTTGCCGGCCGAGTTCGCCGCCGGGGTGGAAGGCCTTGAAATCGTCGCGGTCGAATCCCTTTAGGCTCGATACGACGACTGCCAGGGCATCCCCGAGCGCGAGCTGGGCGGTGGTCGATGCCGTGGGGGCAAGGCCAAGATTACACGCCTCGCGCTCGACGCTGCAGGGCAGGACGATATCGGATTCCCGTGCCAGTGGGGAAGCGGCGTTGCCTGTGATAGCTATGATCCTGATGTCGAGTCTTCTGAAGGAGGGGAGCAGGTTGGTAAGCTCTTTCGTCGTGCCGCTGTTCGAGATAACGATGGCAATGTCATCCTGCGTTATCGCCCCAAGGTCTCCATGGAGACCGTCCACCGGATGCATGAATATGGCTGGAGTGCCTAGGCTTACCATGGTGGAGGCAATCTTCTTCGCAATGATTCCGGACTTCCCGATCCCAGATAAGATGACTTTTCCCTTGAGCGCTGCAATGTATTCCACCGCCTGGGCAAAACGCTCATCCATTTGGGAAACGATCTCGGTCAATCCCTTGATTTCCGTTTCTACGACCTCCTTGCCGAGCTTGATAATCGCTTCCGTAGTCATACGATTCTCCCTACTAAATCATAGTCCGTGCAACCGGTTATCTCAGCCACCGCCATGGTTCCGAAGGGAGCGCTCCCCTTATTTACGATCACCACCCCGTCTACATCCGGGGCCTGGAATTCGCTCCTGGCCTGGAGGAGAAGATCGGTCTCGGCATGATACCCCTCCAAAAGCACCTTGAGCTTCCTTCCGATGAGCTTTTTCAATCTCGTCTGGGAATTCTTCTTCTGCTGGGACATGATCCTGTCCCTCCGCAGCATTTTGACATCGTCAGCTATCTGTGGCAGAGAGGCGCTCACCGTATTAGGTTCTGGAGAGTACTCGAATACCCCCAGGGAGTCAATATGCTCCTGGGCAACAAATTTCTCGAGCGCCTGGAATGCCGCATTATCCTCCGCAGGGTGTCCGACCATGAGGGTCGTCCTGATCCATATGTCATGCCCTTTCAGCATCGTGAGCGCCCGATGTACCGCCTCAGCCCCACCTTTACGGCCCATGGCCTTCAGCACCTTGTCCGCAATGTGCTGGATGGGCATGTCGATATAAGAGCATATCTTGGGATGTTCCGCTATGATCCTCACGAGGGATTCACGCAAGGATGCAGGATGCATATACATCAGGCGCACCCAGGTTATCCCATCAATGTCCGTCGTCCCCTTCAGGAGCTCGGGGAGGCCGTCAGACAGGCCGAGGTCTTTTCCATAGCTTCCGAGATCCTGGCCGATCAGGATCAGTTCCTTGACCCCCGCCTCTGCCAGATCGCGACATTCCTTCAGGATACTCTCTGGCGGTTTGCTGACGAGCTCGCCCCTGAGCGCGGGGATGAGACAGTAGTGACAGTGATTCGAACAGCCCTCGCTCACCTTCACGTACGCATATGCCCCGGTCGAGACGAATGTGCGCTGCACTACGGAATCGAAGAGCGGGGGCAGGAAGCGCGTATTTTTTTTCAGGGCTTCAGGGAGGTTTGCATAGGTCCCTGGTCCTGCAAAGAGCCTGATCTCTGGCATTTCTTCCCGAAGCTCCTCGCGGTATCGGCTGACGAGGCATCCCGTGCACACCACTTCCTTGCCTTCCTGGATGAATCTCAGCAGGGTTTGGATGGATTCATCGACCGATGAAATGAGGAAAGCGCAGGTATTGACGATGACGAGGTCTGCCTGCTCTGGCGACTTTTCCATGCTGAACCCCACCCTAAAAAGCTGCTCGCAGATATACTCCGCATCAACCAGGTTTTTCGGGCAGCCGAGACTCACGATGGCGAAACGCTTCGGTGGTTCAATCAAAAGGGGTGTTCCTTGGTATGACGACGAGTCCACCCGGTGAGACTTCGAACCGGCTCTTGTCTGCCTCGATATCATAGCCTACCGTTGTATTGGGCGGCATGTTGACCCATTTGTCGATAATAGCGCGTTTAATCTTGCAATTCCTCCCCACATCAACCCCTTCCATGAGGATGGAACCGGTGATCTCAGCGTAGCTGTTCACCCTGACATTCGGGGAGATGATGGAGCGCTCGACCCTGCCGCCCGAGACGATAGCTCCACCGCAGATGATGGAGTCAAGGACCATCCCGATGCGTTTCCCGTCGCTCCCACCGGCAAAGACCATTTTGGATGGCGGATAGGGGCTGTAAACCGTATGGATGGGCCATTTGGGGTCATAGAGGTTACATTTCGGGCTGACGGCTACGAGGTCCATATTGGCCTCATAGTAGGCATCCAGGGTGCCGATATCGCGCCAGTAAGGGTTGTCGCCCTTTATCCCCTGGAAGGGATAGACGAAGACCCGTGTGGTTTTGGTCATGCGCGGTATGATGTCTTTGCCGAAGTCATGCGAGCTCGACCTGAGCTTTGCATCCTCCACCAGATATTTCATAAGGATCCTGGTATTGAACACGTAGATCCCCATGGAGACGAGCACCATGGAAGAGTCACCGGGCAGGGTGAAGGGGTTTTTCTTGGGTTTTTCCTGGAATTGCTCTATCTCCATATTCTTTCCGGCTTTGATCACGCCGAACTGATGCGCGGTCTTCACCGGCATGGGGGCGCCGCCCACGGTGAGGTCTGCCCCTTTCTCCACGTGGAACCTGATCATTTCCCGGTAATCCATCTGATAGATATGATCGCCCGACAGGATCAGGGTGTATTTGGTCATGTCCTGCTGTAGGGTGTAGATGTTCTGAAACACAGCATCGGCAGTTCCTTCATACCAGGACTCGCCGACCCGTTGCTGGGCTGGGATGTTGTAGATGAACTCGCCGAGCGGCGAGGAGAAGAAGGGCAACCAGCCATCCTGGATGTGTCTGTTCAAAGAGAGAGATTTGTATTGGGAGAGGACATAGATCTTCTTCATCCCCGAGTTCACGCAATTGGACAAGGTGAAATCAATGATCCGATACATGCCGCCGAACGGGACGGCCGGTTTGGCCCTGTCCTTTGTCAGCGGATACAGCCGCTCGCCTTTTCCCCCCGCCAGGATCAGGACTATGATATCGACATCCGATGGGTTCATCAGTCACCGATCAGTTCGCGGATTTTTGCTTTAAGTTCCGTGAGGTCGTGGGACTTCACGATATAGGCATCAGCCGCCATCGCGAGGGCATCTTCCTTATAGCTCGTATAGGCCGAATGGATGATGACGGGCGCGTTCACCCGAGATTTCAACATATGCCCCATGGTCTCGAGACCATCCATCTTGGGCATCCTGAGATCGAGGATGATGAGGTCTGGTTGCTCGCCCATGTCCTTCAACATCGAGAGCGCCTCCTTCCCGTCGGATGCTATGAGAACCTCGTACCCTTCTTCAATGATCTCATCCCTGAGCAGCTTTTGGAGACGTTCATCATCCTCAACCACCAAAATCTTCTTCATGATACCACTATTTAAATGCATATCTGATGGGATTAGTCAATCCCATTAAACCCATCTCGTTATACCCATACAACGCAGTTCCTTCGACGCACTTCACTACCCTCAAGCTCATTTATTGGGCAAAGATCGGCTCTGGCAGGGAGGCATCATATGAATGGGCAGAAATTAATCTGCGGGAAGGACATTTCCCCGCAGTCTCTCCCGTTGGATTGATTATTATGGAATGAAACGGATACAGGCTTTTGCGCTTATGCCCTGTATCTCCTTCCCATAAATCCGAGGCCGAAAAGGCCCGCACCGATCAGGAGCAGGGTCGTAGGCTCGGGCACCGGAGCAGGTTCTACCGGGCGCGGCCCGTGCCTCCACCGCATGCGCATATCAGCCCCGGCAATACCTGATACGATATCTGCCCCGTAGAACTCGGCCTCATACCCGAGAAAGATCCTGTCTGTATCGTAGCGCATCGGCTTTTCCATCAGGCCGACATCGTCAACCCAGTATGGATCGCTGATAAGCCCCCATGGCTGAATAGCATATATTGAGTCTCCCTGCAGGTTATACAAACCCACTGGTGCTCCATAAGCTGTTGAACTTATCAGGATAAAAATGTATACAAGGTTCACGATGATCTTGCGCTGCATATGCCTCCCCACCCCAGATCCTTTCAAAGGATTCAGTCGTTTGTTAATAATAGCAATCAGCATGCCACGATATTTAATGGATGGAATATAATGATGTTTTTCATGTTCAGTCTTTGCAGACTCGACCCCACGGGGAAAAAATGTAAAGTTTAACGACATAGGGGTATCTATCGCGCCGGAACACACCTGCCATGCTTCAGCCAATTCGGAGATGAGCGAGGGGGGATGAGCGTTTTTAAAATGCATGTTCATAATTCAGGGACCATATTTTCCTGCATTCATCGCCTAATAATAGGACATGTTCCACAGCTGGTTGTATTCACGGGGGATGCGAAGGCGAGAGATGGGGGGAAAGCACTATTTCGCCGGGGCTTGCTCCCGGCAGGTGAGTGTAAAATATTCTGACAAAGACGGAGAGCCTTTGGACCCATTTTATACCTTTTATCAGAACTCGCTTGCACCGGGCCAAGGGATAGGCAGTGTAAAAATTATCGACAAAACTCTTGCTTTTTTTCCACAACCGATTAAATAATAAAGAAGAAGCTGCCCACAGAGGTGTTTGGCTTTTTATCCGGGGGGGTACCCTGGTATGGATGAGGAGATAGGCAGTGCCTAAGGATTCGATACTGATTGTTGGGGAAGGGGGCCAAGTGCAGAGGATCAAGGCCGGGCTCACCGATACCTACACCATCCATATGGCCAAGGACCCATTACAGGGGTACAAGTTTTTAAAGGATCAGATGCCCCTGGTCATAATCTTGTATGTCTCGAACCGGACCGATTCGCCCGAAGACCGGTGGAGGCTCATGAAGAGCATGACCGAGATGGCTGGACCCATCAAGGTGATCATCATCACGGAAAACGATGACCGTACTGATGCGATCATGGCCATAGAGGCCGGCGCCTTTGATTACCATACAGCGCTGGTCGATATGGATGATTTGCGGGTAATCGTTGGGAGGGCTGCCTATCTTTCCAAGATCGAACGGGAATACTATGCCGAGCACAATCTCTCTGCCATAGAGCCTGGCTTGATCGACGGGATGGTGGCCATCAACCCGCACATCGTAAATGTGATGAATCTGGCGGCCAAGGTGGCAAAGACGAGTTATCCCGTATTGCTACAGGGCGAAAGCGGTACGGGAAAAGGCTGCCTGGCACGCCTCATACACCGTTTGAGTCAGAGGAAAAGCAGGCCTTTTGTCATTGTGGACTGCGGGTCCATTCCACACGATCTCCTGGAGAGTGAGCTGTTCGGGCATGAGAAGGGATCCTTTACCGGTGCGTACGCTAGACAGATCGGGAAGCTGGAGCGGGCTTCAGCCGGGACGGTTGTCCTCGATGAGGTGAGTTGTCTACCCCTGCTCCTCCAGGTCAAGATGTTACGTTTCCTCCAGGAGCGCACGGTCGAACGGATAGGAGGCAATCATGAAATCCCGGTGGATGCCCGGGTAATCGCCATCAGCAACACCGACCTGGAATCTTTAGTCAAGAATGGGGCCTTTCGGGAAGACCTCTTCTACCGTCTGAACGTGGTCCCCCTCAAGGTGCCCCCCTTGAGGGAGCGCCCCGAAGACATCGTGGCACTCGCAAGGGTGTACCTGGGGATGTACAGCAGGGAGATAGACCGGGGGCTCAAGGGATACACCGAAGATGCCATGGATGCCATGATGACCTATGGCTGGCCGGGCAATATTCGCGAGATGCAGAATAGGATACGCCGGGCCGTGATCATGGCGAAGGCTGCCTACCTTACCCCTGAGGATCTCGGCCTTACCAATCCGGTTGTGGATGGTCTCCCGAGTCTGCAAAAGGCCAGGGAAGATGCCGAGACCCGGGTGATCAGGATGGCCCTCTCGCGGAACAACAATAATATCAGCAAGGCCGCCAAGCTCTTGAAGATCAGCCGACCCACCCTCTATGACCTCATGAAGAAACACCAGATACTCGTCAACGGACAGATCCCGGGCTAAGAATCCGGATGATGTCTTCTGGTGACATACCCGGCGGATCTCTGATGACCGCAGGGCCATAACATGACTTGCCCCTCCCTCAACGGATCGGGGGAATCAGATTGTTTGCTTCACCATCAACGAAGGATTATACCTAATAAGGGGGAGATCAGTCCTCGGAAACGGAAAGCATTTTTCTCAAGGCCTTGCTCTTCGCACGGCAGCGTTTGCCCTCCAGCCTGCGTTCCCGCGATGCGGGCGTTGGACCTGTCTTTGTGCGCGGCTTCGGTCTGGCGGCCGCCCTGCGGATCATATCACTGAGCCGATCGATGGCATCCTGCCGATTTTTATCCTGGGTGCGGTACCGCCGTGCATCGATGATCAGCACACCCTCGGAGGTCAGCCGTCTTCCGGCGATAGGGATAAGGCGCCCCCGCACATTTTCCGGCAGCGATGGGGAGTTGCGCACATCGAAACGGAGCTTGACGGCCGTCGCAACCTTGTTGACGTTCTGGCCGCCCGGCCCCGATGCCCGGATGAATTCCACCCGGATCTCGGATGGGTCAATGGAAATGGTCGGGGTGATGGGGATCATATCTTGCAACCTCTGTCGCCAGGATGATCCTCACAGGGTGAGCGCAACCCGGTTGTCTTTGGGGTTTAGCATGCCGCTCTCGCAATAACAGGCGCCGGTATGCCGCGGCTCGTCAATCACTAAGCAACCGTCCGCTTGCAGCCGAGTGGTAAGGGCATCGACGACTGTCCTCGATCCGATGGAAAAGGCTAGGTGAACATATCCCGATAGAGGGTGTTTCCTCCGGCTAGATTCCAGCAAGCCCGATACCCGCATGCGCTCGAAACTGGCTCCGGCGGGAAGCGAGAAGAAAGATGATTCGGACCGCTTACCGGCATTGGTGTGCTTCTCAACCGCTCTGGCCTCGAAATAATTCTCATGGAAGGCCTTGAGCAGTGCGATGTTATCGGTCCAGATGGCTACGTGCTCGATGTACATAGAAGCTTTGCTCTAGCACATTCGGGCTGGCATGTCATCCCCTACTCGAAGAGGAAGAACCCTCCGAGGATGAGGCCACCCAGGATCGTCCCCGCAATGATCAGGGTCATCAACCTTTGTTCCGTCCAGTTCTTCCCAAGGCGCATGCCGGAGAACACGAAACCGAGGATAAGGAACAGGAAGATGACGAATGCCCCGTGCGTAACCCAGTGGTGGCCAAGAAGACCCTTCATCCAGTTTTTCAACGCCGCATTGTCTTCCTTCAGGATAACGAGCAGTGAACTCGCTATGCTCACTACGAGGAAGGAGAGTCCGAATCCCGCTATATATTTTCCACTATTGGGCTTTATCATCACTTACCTCCACTGAGACCCATCCTGACCCCCATGGCGATGATCGCCCCGAAGCCGTCCATGGTGAGCCCGAGCAGGATGATGAGCCCCGTGATCGTCAGCGCTAATTTTTTCATACCGTCACGCTCGATCAAGCGCTTGCCGTAGGTGACCATCGGCAGGTACAGGCTTAAGAGGAGCAAGATGAAGAAAAGATGCTCCTTTACCTCCATGAAGTACGCATGTGCCCAAGGCCATTGGCCAGCAATGATCAAGGCCTTGTCCGGTCCGTAATGCACCACATACCAGTAGCCGCCGACCAGGTAGGCGATGACGATGAGGGTCGCCACAGCCAAGCTCATGATTTGTATCCGCTTCAGGTTCGACGCATTGAGGTTGAGCATGTCCGTGAACAGAGCCGCGGCGAGCAGGGTGCCGAGCACGCCGAAAAGGACGTGCGACATCATGATCCACGTCGATAGCATATCGACCTCCTTTCGTTGTGTCATCAAGAGGATGACCAACATAGATCATATTCTCTTAATAGGGTTCGCTTTCGGAAAAGCAAGCAATAACTTCCAAGCAAACAGTATTGGCTACAGACTTGGTATAGACGGTCAATAGTCCCCGGATTACTTGGAAAGGTGAGATGAATCGCACCTTTCCACAGAGGGCGCGAGGGGCTAAAGAAAATATTTCGGCTGGAGCAGTCCGAGGGGTAACAAACCCGGACCGGGGGTCGGATTTATATAGCTTATATTTGCCCGATTTCGCGCCCTCACACTGATCATGCCGGGTATCTCTATGACGGAATCATTTGGATCGACTTTGCTCATCACGATCTCAGCCTGCTTGTGATCGAGAACAGTCCAGCTAGGGTACTATTCAGCCCCGAGGTCATCCTTCTGCCTGTGTCGGCGTCGGGGATGGCTATGAAATCAAAGGGGGATACCACCCTCCTCCCGGTACCGGCCTGCGAAAAGGCCGCAAGGATTGCACACCAGAGCATTCCTGATCCCGGTACACGTCTTTGGGTGGGCAATGCCGGTAACCTATTCCGACGCCTGCATGCTTGCGGCTGGTATACCTATGAGGGGCGGTATAGCGGCAACAACGAATTCCAGGGTCATGCTGTTGTTCTGCTCGTCCGATTCGCTCACCTCCTTTTGAGCATCGATCTCAGCTGTGATCCTGTATTCCCCGGCGGACCAGGTATTGTTCCGGACATTCGGCCAGGAAATGCTTGTAGAGGCACCCGCGGCTAGCGGCATGCAGGGGGCAAGCCCGCTCAGTTCAGACGGGCAAACGGTTCCTGAGGCCATACAGGTGATCCTGGCCTGACAGGGACCGGCTAATGCCGACCCTTGGTTCTTAACGATGATAGAGAGAACATTTGGGGGACCGGCATTACCCCCTTTTTTGAGAGGATTGGACCACTGCAAGGAGGTGATGATCAGGTCAGGGAGCGGCTTGGGTTGAGGAATTTGCAGGGCTGGCGAGGGCGGCAATTTGGGGATTTGGATTGTATGGATGGCTACGCGTTGTGGCGTAGCGGAGGATGCAGGGTCGAGGGCGACAAGGGGTTGCGAATGCACTATCGGCGAGGTCTCTTGCCAGGCTTTATCCTGTTGCCTCTCTTGCGATAAAGCCGGGGACGAATGATAGGTAAGTATGAGCAGCAGAAATGCGCCGAACGCTAAGACCTTTCTTTTCATCCCTTCTCCTACCCCGGATAGCAAACCATCACGGTAAAAAACTATAATGGACATATCTCCCCTCGGCAACGGAAAAATCTTTCTCCCCACCAGCGGGGATCGCATACTTCCAGGGACGCTTGCCTGTTCGCAGGGTTCGGGAGATGGCCCTTATCCGAGGATGCCTTGAAGCGAAACGCCCCTCCTGTCAACCGTGGATGGGCAGGTCCGGGTTACTTCTTCTCCGAGACCACGATGGCGGTCACATTCCGGACGTCCTCGTACTTGAAATCGAACCCCCCCCTCTTCCTGTCGATATTTCCGATATACGGACGCTGGACCTTGATCCAAAGCTTGGATGCCATGAGATCGGGTGCGCCGGCGCCAGTTTCAGCTCCTGACCGGAAGGGATCTTCTTGGTCTTGCCTGCCGCTCCTTGCACCTAGTATTCCTTGGCTATACCCTTATAGAAGGTGGCCGCCTTCTCGAAAGCATCCGGTGTGGTATAGATAGTCCTCTTGACCGTCCCCTGTGCCACCTGTTTGGCCATCTTGGCGGACTTCTCATCGATCTTCGCCCCCGAATTCGGCTGGAAATCCGCTGCCTTTAGGACGGCGGCACAGATTATAACCATACAGAGCATCCAGAACATCTTTCTCAAAAGTCTTACCTTTGCTTGTAGGTGCATTTCCCCTTCCGGAATGACAAGGAGTCAATATCAGTTTCACGCAACTTTTGAGAAAGTTTGAAAAAAGGGCATGTATCTTTTGAGGTGGACAGATGCATGCCCTTATTTATCGTATATAGTACACCTCTAGTACACCGAGACGATCCAGATTAATCGTCGTGGTCATCGTCATCGTCCCACTTATTCCCCTTTTTCTTTTTCTTCTTCATTTGTCCGGGAGGATACTTGGCTTTGTGCACCTCGAACTCGGTATAGGGTTTATCTAAATCCATCTCAATGGTGACGGGGTCGTCGAGTCTGATCAGGATATTCGAAGGCAATGAGGCAGAAACCCTCCAGTTGCTGCCTTCTAGGTAGAAGTATATTTTCCTCGAAGTATCAAAGTAGACGTAGGTGGTTGGATAGTAATAATAGGCATACTTTGCGCGATACCCATGCGCCGGGGCGTGGTGAGGCGGACCCGGCTTTTCCTTCTCGACCACGATCACTCTTGGAGGAGGTTCCTCCTTCCCCCACTCGAGGCTTACGCCTCCCTTTGTGGGCGGGTGCTCGCACGCAGCGAGGAAAACCACCAAAAACAAGGCCATTAGCAGCTTGATACTGATGTCCTTCATCTCTGTTCTCCTTCGTCCCTCAGATGATCTTTCTCAGTCCTATCGGCATCGTCGATGTCTCGCTTCAATCATGTTTTTGCGAGGATTGTCAAGGATTGGCGCATCTCCAACTCATCAATGCCACCTCTCTCATCCTGTGGCTATCACCTGCTCCTTGCTTATGCGTATAAATCTACTTGACACCCATTTCCTCGATGCTTTACCCTTGCGCCATCCTTTATTCCCGAGAGGTGACCCATGTTCAACCCGGAGAAGATCCTCGGCGGTTTGATCAAAGGTGGCTTGGGCGGCGGCCACGGCATGGGGGCCAAGGCCGCGATCGGGCTCGGTATGCTGGGCATCGCCATGGAGGCGATCGAGCACTTCGCCAACCAGCAGCGCATGCCGCAACCCGGAGCTGCACCCCCTCCGCCACCAGGAGGCACTGCCCAGGCTCCTCCACCTCCTCCCAGCACATCCGCCGCTGGCACCAGACCCCCGGTCCCCCCGCCGCCATCGACCATTACTCCTCCCCCCATGGCCGCCCCCTCGATTTCGCCTCCCGGCCCGCAGACAGTGCCGCCACTCCAGCCGACTAGTGCCACCTTGTCCGATGCCGTGCTCCTCATCCGCAGCATGATCGCAGCCGCCTATGCCGACGGTCGACTGGACGATTCCGAGCGCACCCGCATCATGGAAAAGCTCGCAGCGGTCGGGCTCACCGAAGAGGAACGGCAATTCATTCTCAGGGAGCTCGCCTCGCCCACCGATCTCGACGCCATCATTAACGCGGTCAATACCCCGGCCCTGGCGCAGCAGATCTACGCGGTCTCGCTCCTGGCCATCGAGGTGGATACCGAAGAAGAGCGCACATATCTAAAAACCCTGGCCAAGCGCCTCTACCTCAGAGACGCCATGGTCGCACGCATCCATCAGGACCTGGGCCTAACCCTTCCATGACGAGGAGAACCATACAATCTCAACCCCCATCCGACCTTGGCCCCCCTGAGACCAAGGGGGGGTCGTTGGGATTCAGATTTTTTGTTTCACCCATGCCTGAATCCTTATGAAAGGAGCAAGATATGGCACAGTGGTATCTCAGTTATGACGGCAAGCAGTTCGGACCCTTCGACGACGCCCAGGCCATTGCCCAGGCGCAGAGCAATCCCAGTGGCTTTGCCTGGCGCGAAGGCTTCGCCGGTTGGGTTCCCATCGGCCAGGTGGCCGAGCTCTCCCAGCCCCGGGGAACAACCATCGCCCCGCCACCCATGACCACGCGCATCACGGACGAGATCGACTTCAAGATCTATGGCACCGAGATGCAGTTCATCGAGATCGAGCTCGACCCGGGCGAAAGCGCCGTGGCCGAGGCCGGGGCCATGATGTACAAAGACGCCGGCATCCAGATGCAGACGGTTTTCGGGGATGGCTCCAGCGCTCAACAAACTTCCTTCATGGACAAGCTCGTCGGCGCCGGCAAGCGCCTGCTCACGGGCGAAAGCCTGTTCATGACTATGTTCACTAACATGGGGCAGGGCAAGGCGCGCGTTGCCTTCGGCGCCCCCTATCCGGGCAACATCATCCCCGTCTCGCTCTCTAACGTGGGCGGCTCCCTCATCTGCCAGAAGGACAGCTTTCTCTGCGCCGCGCGCGGCGTGTACATCGGCATCTTCTTCCAGAAAAAGATCCTCACCGGACTTTTTGGCGG
>CAYGXB010000055.1:0-12367 GCA_964353605.1 uncultured Bacteriovoracaceae bacterium | reverse complement strand
ATCCCGTAAGACCATGGTGTAAAAACGAGCATACATGAGGTGTAATATGGCGTGCTCGATGCCGCCGATGTATTGGTCGACAGGCATCCAGTAGGCGATCTTCCGGGGGTCGAAGGGCTCTTCATTGCTGTCCGGGCTGCAGAAGCGGAGGAAATACCAGGAGGATTCGACGAAGGTGTCCATGGTGTCCGTCTCCCGCTGCGCTTTCCCGCTGCAGCGCGGACACGTCGTGTTCACGAAGGATTCCGCCTGGGCAATCGGCGATTCACCGGTCCCGGTGATCTTCACTCCCTCTGGCAGCACGACCGGCAGATCCTCTTGTCTCACCGGGACGGTGCCGCACTTTTCGCAATTGACCATGGGGATCGGCGCCCCCCAATACCGCTGCCGGGAAATCCCCCAGTCCCTGAGGCGATAATTGATGGTGGCTGATCCTCTCCCGAGCTTCTCCAAATGCTCGGTAATAGCCTGCATAGCCTCCACGTTCGGCTTGCTGTTGAACGCTTCCGAATTCACCAGCACGCCTTCGCCCTCGTACGCGGCCTGCATAGTCTCTGCCTTGAGCTCCTCGCCTTCTGGCTGGATCACGATGATAACAGGCAGATCGTACTTCTTGGCGAACTCGAAGTCGCGCTGGTCGTGGGCCGGGACGGCCATGACCGCCCCCGTGCCGTAGTCGTAGAGGACGAAGTTCGCGACATAGATCGGCATCTTCAAGCCCGTGACCGGGTTGAGGCAGTACCTCCCGGTGAATACCCCCTCTTTCTCGTACGCATCCGACGTACGGGTGATCTTGTCCTCCTTCAGGGTCTTCTCCACGAAGACCTTCACTGCCTGTTCCTGGCTGGTGCCCTGGGGGAGGGTCTTGGTAAGCGGGTGCTCCGGGGCGAGACTCATGAAGGTGGCGCCGTAGAGGGTATCGGGCCGGGTAGTGAAGACCTCGATAAACTCATCCGCGCCTTTGATCAGAAACCGGATGAGGGCACCCGTGCTCCGGCCGATCCAGTTCTTCTGCATGACGAGTACCCGCTCCGGCCATCCAGCCTTGAGCCGCTCGATATTGTCGAGCAAATCCTGGGCGTATTTAGTGATCTTGAAGAACCACTGGTCATATTCTTTCAGGTGCACTTGGGTGCCGCAGCGCCAGCATTGGCCATTCTCGACCTGCTCGTTCGCCAGAACAGTCTTGCAGCTCTCGCACCAGTTCAGGAAGCACCGTTCCTTGTAGACGAGCCCCTGCTCGAACATGCGGAGGAAGAAGAGCTGTTCCCACTTGTAATACTCTGGGGAACAGGTGGTGATCTCCCGATCCCAGTCATAGCTGAAGCCCATGCGCTTGAGCTGGTCCTTCATGTAGCTGATATTTTCATACGTCCATTGCTTGGGGTGCACATCGCTCGCTATGGCGGCATTCTCCGCCGGCATGCCAAAGGCGTCCCACCCCATGGGATGGAGGACATTGAAACCCCGCATGCGTTTGTACCGAGCGACCACATCCCCGATCGTATAGTTGCGCACATGCCCCATATGGATACGGCCAGAAGGGTATGGGAACATCTCGAGGAGGTAGTACTTGGACTTGCCTTGGTCCTCGCCTACCTTAAAGAGATGGTTCAGCGCCCAAGCCTCCTGCCACTTCGGCTCTATCTCCTGAGGCCTGTACTCCGCTAACATACCTTCCCCCGCTCTCAATATTCCCTGCACCATTAACACAACGACACCCCTTCGTCCAGTATCATTCCCCCTTACTCCCCGACTCCTTGGGGGCCGAGGACCGTTGGATTTTGCCGCTACTCAACCATGTGGACAAAGGGTGGCGGCCAAATCAAAGGGCGTTTGAATATTTTCGAGAAGGGGGCCGGGAGGAAACCCTCTTTATAAAAGGGGTTTTTCGCTGGAAATTGCCCTTGAAATTGCCCTTGAATTCTTGTCGTATATGGATTTATGGTAAGCACCATGAGAACCTGGTTAAATATCAGCTTAGCGATATGTATCGGTGCATGCCTCGCCTTCGGTATTTTCGGATGGTGGCTCATCATGCGGGGACTCCCATCCATCAAAGAACTCAGGGAGATGCAACCGACACGCATAAGCAAGGTGATCGCCGCGGATGGCAGTGTCATCGGATACTTTCCCCCCGGGGGCATGGTCATCCTCGACGACCAGGACATTCCTGATACCCTGAAGAGGGCCTTCATCGCCGCGGAGGACGCAACCTTCTACCAGCATACCGGCCTCGATTTCAGCAGGATCGTAAGCGCCCTGCTTTCGGATATCAAGGCCGCATCTTATGTCCAGGGGGCCTCCACCATCACTCAGCAGGTGGTAAGGACCTATCTGCTTGGACGGGAAAAGACCATGTACCGCAAGCTCAGGGAGGCCATCCTGGCGTTCAGGATCGAGCAGGCCCTCACCAAAGACCAGATCCTGAACCTCTACCTCAATCGGATATACCTGGGGAGCGGGGCGAGCGGGGTGGGTGCCGCCGCTTTGCGGTACTTCGGGAAGGAATGCAAAGACCTCAACTTGGCAGAGATGGCCCTAATTGCCGGACTCGCTCCCGCTCCCCATAAATACTCCCCGCTCAACAGCTTCACGTGGTCAAAAAGACGGCAATGGTACGTGCTCTCCCGTATGACCCAGGAAGGCTCCCTTAAAGAGAATGAAGCGGCTGAGGCTTACCAGGCGCCCCTCAGGATCACCGGCAAGTCGGTCGCCATGTTCACCCGCTATCCGTACATCACAGATTATGTGAAGGCCCTGATGATCCAGAGATATGGGCAGGATGTCCTCAACACGGGGATCATCATCAAGACGACGATATCCCCGCGGCTCCAGAATGTAGCCGATCTGGCGGTGCGGAAAGGGGTCATCGAACTGGAGATGCGGCAAGGCGTTTATCGGGGACCCTACCGGGGCCTAGACGAGACTCAGCGATCAAACATGCTCGCCTTCCAGAAAAACCAGATCGCCTGGGAAGGGCTCGATACCTACCAACTCTACTGGGCGGAGGTCATCGGTGTATCCCCGCTCGTGGTAAATATCGGCACGCAAATCGTCGAACTCGGGCCATTAAACTATGCCTGGATCAATCCGAAAGGTGCGTGGGACCCGAAGGGTTTGCTCAGACCAGGCGACATCATCCGTCTCTACTATACCCCGGGAGGCTTCCTGATTGCCCAGGAGCCCTTTGTTCAATCCGCCCTCGTGGCCTTCGATGTCCAGAAATCGAACCTCTTGGCTCTGGTGGGTGGCGTGGATTACGCCAGGAACCAGTTCAACCGGGCCATCTATGCCAAACGGCAGAGCGGTTCCGCCATAAAACCCTTTATCTATGCGGCAGCACTCGACAAGGGTTATACCCCTGCCAGCATCATACTCGACACCCCGCTTACCTATAAGTCCGACGAGTTCGACGAGGGCTGGAGACCGAAGAACTATGAGAACCGCTACTTCGGTCCGACCTCCCTCAGAACGGGGTTAGTAATGTCCAGGAATGTAGTCACAGTGAAGATTCTCAAAGATATCGGCCTAAATTACGCGATATCCTACCTGAAGCAGTTCAACATGGATTCTCAGCTGCCGCGCAACCTTTCTTTGGCGCTGGGGTCCGGGGTCGTAACCCCGTATAATCTCACCAAGGCCTATGGCACATTCGCCACCTATGGTGGGCTCTTCGAGCCAACTCTCATCGAGAGCATCACCACGAGCGAGGGCACGACATTGTATTTCAAGAATGGAGAAAATCCTATGCCCCAGGAGTCGGTGGATCAATCAGGTACCATTGCAGCCGCTGAAACAACAACCCTTGATTCCAGTACCCTCACCGAAGAGAATCCTGTCCAGCCGGGTATCATTTCCGAGCAAACCGCATACATCATCACGAATCTCCTGGCCGATGCGGTCAGGGAGGGAACCGCATGGAGGGTGCGGGACCTGGGCAGACCGGTGGCCGGTAAGACCGGTACGAGCGATGATTTCAAGGACGCCTGGTTCATTGGCTATACCCCGGATATACTCTGCGGAGTGTGGGTCGGGTATGACGACATGATACCACTCGGGGCCCAGGAATCGGGCGCCAAAGCGGCGGTCCCTCTATTCCTCGACTTTATGCAGACCGCGGTCGCCGACAGGCCGGTGTCGGATTTCAGGGTTCCGGTCGGTGTTGTGTTCGCCCAAGTGAATCGCAAAACAGGCCTGATTGCTGCAAATCCATCAGCAGACACGCAGTTCGAATGCTTCAAGGAGAACGCCTTGCCACCCAAGGAAGAGGCAGCAACAGAGGATCTTTTGCTCAAGGAGGTTTTTTGATGAAGACAAAAAAAATCCTGATGTCTTTGCTGATCTTTATGCTTCTCGCTGTCCCCCTCTCTGCCGACGAAATCACTTTGGTCAAGCATGCTTCCCGGACAGAAACGCCGGCGGTCAACACCACTCAATATATTGTGAAACCGAACGATACCCTGCAGTTAATCCTCATGGAGGTGTTCGGCGCTCGATTGGAAAACATGCCCTATCTCTACAAGAAATTCAGGGAGCTCAATCCGAACGTGAAGAACCTGAATTATATCCTGATCGACCAGAAACTCACCATACCGCACGTCCGTACCATGCAGGCTCAGACCCGCAAGGGATACGAGGTAAAACCTGTCGAAAGGGATTATTATATCATCAAACAGGGTGAGCACCTGGCCCAGATCCTCAGAAATTTATATGGTCTTTCGGATGAGCAGATATTCCATGAGTATCTAGCCGTGATTAAGGAACTCAATCCGGGGCTCAAGAACCTCGATTATGTAGTCCCCGGCCAGAAGATTCGCATGCCGAAGATCAATGATAACCAGAAAAAAAAGGGGCTTCCAAAGGCGCAACCCACGGAACAAACCCTTCTCTCTATGGCAGGAGCAGAAGAGCAAAAACCCGAACTTACCCCGCAGCAGGTGCATGAGAATGTCGCCCGGCTCGTCAAGAACACCCTCTTCCCTGCCTTCAAACAAATGGGCGGCCTCCAGAAAGATCAGGGAACCTACTTCATGCCTATTGCCGGGGGCGGAAACATCACCATCGACACCAAGGAAATACCCGTCATGGAACTCGATACCGGCACCCGGATCATCCTGGATGTGAATAATAGGATATCTCCGGAGGTAAAGGATTTCATCGAGAAGGCATTCCCTTCCTGCGAGGTCATCAAAGATCCTGGGCCGGACCTTGAAGCCCTGATGGACAGGGCTTTGAGCGTCTCGGGATACTTTTCCATCAACAAGGGGGCAAGCCCCTTGCTGATCGGGGGAGAGGAAAAGGTGAAACTCTTCGGCAAATGGATCGTGTACAAGGATTTCTCGCGGCACAACGTGTTCGTTATCAATATCCTCAACGACAAGGACGTGCATACCCCGCAGTCGATCCGGGACTATACCGCACGCTTCGGACTCGACCTCATCGAGCTGGGAGGGACGGAAGAGAGGCCTGGGGATGTCATGCAGAAACCCATGCAGGCGATGAATCACTCTTTCCCCGTTCTCTTCGACCATTTGGGGATAACCTATGCCCAGGACAGGGAGATCGAGCTGGTTGCCCTAGAAAACTCGGTACGCATTACCTACAAAGCGCCGCTCATGAGCGGTAATCTCATCATCGCGGATGAGATGCCGGATGAGACCATCCGGGGACTCCTCGTCAAGAAGGGCTTCAAGCTGGTTGTATCCAAGGATGCATCCATCATGAACGTCCTGAAGGACCTCCATGTGAATGGAGAGGGTCCCCCGGTCAGGTTCATCGTTGCCCAGGGCAGGACCGAAATCGATCTTCCAGGCATACAGGTTGGGAAGAACATCATCCTGGAAAAGGCAATCGACCGGGATATTGCGCGCTATCTCACCGCGACAGGGGTGGATGTTCTGGTATGGTGATCGGCGTTGACCTTGGCGGCACCAATATCCATGCCGGAGTCGTGACGGAAGATGGCACCATCAAGGAGTTTGTCACCCGGACATATGAGAAGGGGTCCTCTGATCTTGTCATACAAACCCTTATCGAATGTATCCGCTCCCTGAGCGCTACATACCCTGGCATCAAGAAGGCCGGTGTCGTATCCGCCGGCCAGGTTGACAGGAAAAGGCGCCTGCTTCTGTATCCAGTAAATATCAAGGGCCTCGATGAGGTCCCTATCATCGATATCCTCAAGAATGCTACGGGCCTGGAGGTCGCGTGCGAAAACGATGCTGTAGGAGCCGCCCTGGCCGAGGGCTGGATCGGAATGGCCGCGGAATCTTCCACCTTCATCTCGATCACCATGGGCACGGGCATCGGCACCGGCGTCGTGATCGACAAACGAGTCTTCCGTGGAGGGCTGGATCTGGGCTGCGAATGGGGGCATGTTGCCATGTCACTCGATGGATTATACCGATGTGGATGCGGGAATACGGAATGCATTGAGACGCACTGTTCCGCAACCGCCCTCGTCTATCTGGCGCGGACCAAGGGCATGGTCGTGGACTCCGCTCTCGAGATCTGCAAGCGGGGGGAGGCCGGAGATCCGATCGCTCTGGAGGCCTTTGACGAGCTCTCCCGGTACCTTTCGGTGGCCCTCTATAACTACACAATCATCTTGAATCCCGAAATCATCGTGATCGGTGGCGGCCTGTCCGCATCCTCTGCTCTATTCCTGCCCAAGGCCGTGGCTCGGCTCAAGGATCGGCTCGGCAGGCGGGCATACATGATGCCCCCCCATGGCATCGTATGCTCAGAATTCCCTGGCAACGCAGGTGTCCTTGGTGCAGCCTACCTCTGCTTGGAAGGCGGCCGCATCAAAGTCTGAGAAGATTTTTTAGAAGTGGGCAGATGTGGCCACATTGTACATGAAGTCGACTGCCACATCTGTCACCCATGAATTCTTTAATTGCCAAAATATAAAAATGTTAAAAAATTCTACTGCTAGCGAAAAGCTGTAAAGGGATGCAGGGATCTTTTGCAAAAGATGGTCCCTAGGACATTCCTGGAACATTTGAACTGCGTGCGTGAGGGGGGGGTTAGCTCTTCTTGGTGTAGATGGTCAGCTTCTCGCCGGGATGGATCTGGCTGGTGGTCTGGTTCCAGCGCATGATATCCTTGGGCGAGACGGCGAACTGCCGGGAGATGCTCCAGATGGTATCGCCTTTTTTCACATAGTACCTGATCTGCCGGGGTTTCTGTTTGATCTTGGCTGAGGCATGCGATTTCTTCAAGGGCTCCTTCACGTCGCCCTGGCTTATAGCATAGAGTTCCTCAAGATTGTCCCGTTTGTCCACGGATAAATTCTGGTCCTGGTCGCTCTTGATATACTTTTCCCCTTGAACAGCCACATAGGTATGTTTTTCTGCAGGCTTGAGGTAGATGTCTTCAGGGATGATCAACACCCTGTCCAGGGCGAGTTTATCCTTCCGCGACAGCTTGTTGAATTCCGCAATCCGCTCCGGTGTGGTATGGTGCTGGCGGGCAATGGAATACAGGGTGTCTCCCTTCTGCACGGCATGGGACGCATACTGGGTATTGAGGTCCTGGTTCTTGGACAGCGCGCTTGCAACGAGATCGCCCGTGCCCTTCGGGATCTTGAGCCGGTACTCCCTGACTGAGGGTGGGGTGCATTTCTGCCTGAGTTCCGGATTGAGGACTGCGATCGCCGCAACAGAATGCCCCGTAATATCGGCGATCCGTTCAAAGGTGCTAAAGGATTTTACCTTCACCACATCGTAGGTGGGGGAGAAGGCATTCTCGCTCGCCTTGAGTCCATATTTCTCCCTGTTCTTGCACACCTTGATCGTCGCCATGATCTTGGGTACAAAGCTGAGTGTCTCATTCTTATACATCATCCCGCGAGAGATATCCCAGAAGGAGTTGACGTGGTTGTGACGATCCAGAAGCCTGATGATCGCACCCTCGCCGGCGTTGTAGGCAGCGCAGGCCAGGGGCCAGTCGTCGAATATGGCATGGAGATGGTTCAGGTATTCCGCGGCGGCATGGGTCGACTTCTCGAGATCTCGACGTTCATCTACCCACCTGTCAATTTTAAGCCCGTAGAGCCGGGCGGTGCCGGAGAGGAACTGCCAGTATCCCGTGGCCCCTGAGTGCGAGACGGCATTCGGATTGCCGGCGCTCTCCACAAGGGCTACGTAGACCAGATCCTTGGGCAGGCCATGCTCCTGGAATATCCTCTCCATGGTTGGCCGCACCTTGTCGAATCGATCCAGCGAGGTGACAAAAAAGCTCCGATCCTTGCCCAGCAACCTCTTTACCCATTCATCGATCTTCTGGTCAGGCTTGCAGGGGATGTCATATACCTTCTTAGGTTGATGCATGACAGTTTCATTCTGGAGGGTTGGTTTCTGTTCTTCAACTACCTCAGGCTGAGGAACGACAGTTTCATCCTGAATGGTTGGTTTTTTTTGTTCTTGATTGCTTGGTTTCTGATTTTCAGCGACTGTTTCTTGGATTTCCTGCCTGCCCTCTACCTGTATCGCCTGTTGCAACGGCGGCGCTTTGTCGATCGGGCTTATTTGCATAACAGGAGACGGCTGTTCCGGTATAGACGCATTCGGCGGCGGATAGGTCTGAGGCGCGTGCGAACAGGACATGATCGCCAGCATGACAGGTATGAGCCATATGGAAACTACCCGTATTTTCCGCACGATAACTTCGCATCCCCCTAAATGCATACCATTGTATAGGCGCACCTTATTATACGATATCGAGGAACCTTTCAAGGATTTAATTCATCTATATATTCGGAAGAAAAAGAGATCCTTGACGGGAGCATAGAATACGATATATAGGGAGGTTTTGAAAAAGATGTCTGCGAACTTACCGGTACTCCATCAGCATGGATCGACAGAACTCATCAAACGGTTTGAGGCCTTTCCTGTTCTCAACAAGGAAGAGGAGTATGATCTGGCTGTGCGACTGAAAGAACAAGGCGAACCCGATGCGGCACACACGCTTATTAAAGCAAACCTCCGCAACGTGGTGCGCATCGCCATGGATTACGAAGGCTACGGTCTGCCCCTGGAGGACATCATACAGGAAGGCACTATAGGACTCATGATTGCGGTCAAGAAGTATGACCCTCGCAAGGGCTACCGGCTCATGACCTATGCGGCATGGTGGATCAAGGCCATGATCCATGACTACATCCTCAAGTTCTTCTCGCAGGTGAAGATAGGCACCACCAAGCTCCAGAAGCGGCTTTTCTATGGTCTGAACAAGCTGTCGCGGGAGGAGTCCGTCGAGGATGGCACTATCGAGAAGCGCTCGCACGCAATCTCAGCCCGGCTCGATGTGAACCCGAAACAGGTGGAGGAGATCATTTCGCGGCTTACGTCCCGCGACTTGTCCCTGGACAGCCCGGTGGCCACCGATAGCGATACTAGCTTTATGGACTTCCTGGTCGATGCGCGTTCGAATCCCGAGGACAGGGTGCTGGAGAAGGAAAGGTCAGATTATGTCAAGGGACAGATCGAGATGGCGCTCGGCAGGCTCACCCAGAGGGAACAGGATATTGCCCGGGCGCGTCTCATGTCCGATAGCCCGGTAACCCTCGAGGATCTGGGAATGAAATATCACATCTCCAAGGAAAGGGTGCGCCAGATTGAAAACGGTGTGCGGGTGAAACTCAAGCATACCCTCGAAGGCAATTTAGGGCTCTTGATGCCATAATGCGAGGTAAGCCATGCCGGTTGTTAGAAGACAGTCATTGATAGATCTCCTCTTGCTGCAGGACCGGATGAACGGGGTGTTCGAGGATAGTCTCCGGGACATGAGTGGCATCTCGGAGCCGGGGGAGTGGGTCCCGCATGTGGACATCTTCGAGGACGACATCTCGATCACCATGAAGGCCGAACTCCCGGGGATGAAGCACGATGATATCATGCTCGATATTTCCAACGGGATGCTCACCCTTTCCGGACGCAAGCACCTTCCCCACGAAGATCAGATCGAGAGCTACCATATCATCGAACGTCAATATGGCTCATTCAGGAGATCCTTCAACATACCGGACATTATCGATAGCGACAAGATCGAGGCCCGGTATGAAAACGGCGTCCTCGAGGTCGTACTACCGAAGATCAAGCAGGAAGTGACCCGTCAGATCCCGATCACGCAGGGACGAAACCATAGGTAAAGAGCTTCAGCCCCTTGCCTTCCTGCGCAGTATGCCCTCTCTCAATGAAAACACGTGCTAGCTGTGGAGGAAACGTCCCCAGATAGTAAAAACGGCCGGGGATCGAGAGCAACCTGCTCACCGCATCGCTGAGGGCGGCCTTGGGAGAGAACGCCCGCGCTATGACCGCCGCGAACGGGCCCATGGTGTCTCGGAGAGGATCGGCATCGAGGACCCGGACATGCTCGAGTCCGAGGAGATCCACCACATGCTTCAGGAAGAGGCACTTCTTCTGACCCCGTTCAATGAGGAACACCTGGGAATCAGGGTGCAGCACGGCATAGGGGATGCCCGGAAGCCCCGCACCTGATCCGAGATCGGCCAAGGCAGGTTCATGGATGCGCTCGAGGAGAATCATGCAGGCATGCACCTCATCTTCCAGCCTAGCGAGCATTCCTTGTCCGACGAGGTTAAGCGTCTGGTTGTATCTCCTAATCTCCCGTATCCAGAGCACTATCTCTTTTTGCATCACTTCCCCACACAGAACCGTGAGAATATGCTGTCCAGGATGTCTTCGGTCGATTCCTCGCCGATGATGGCCTTGAGTGCTTGTATGGCACGTTGGATATCCAGGGTGAGCACATCCATGGTCAAGCCGCCCGCTCTCGCCCCGGTTGCGCTGTTCAGGGCATCGAGCGCCTGATGCAGGAGATAGACGTGTCGTTCCAGAAAAACCTGCGGGAGATCCTGGGGAAACGCCCGGTGCATGGCAGCCAGGAGATCGTCGATGCCTTGACCGCAGCGCGCCGAGATCCTGACCGTATCAACGCCTGGGATATCCGCGACAGCTTGTGTGCTCAGATCCATCTTGTTCATGACGACGATCGTCTTCCTGCCAAGGGCAAGCCACCTGAATTCGTCATCCTGGATCCCTTTTACCGCATCGACCACATAGAGCAGGAGATCGGATTCCCTGATGGCCTCGATTGTCCGGTCTATCCCGATCCTCTCCGAGCCGGTGGAGGTGTCGCGGATCCCTGCTGTATCGTGGAACATGAAATCGATCCCGTTCAAGATCACATGCTCCTTGATGATATCCCTGGTCGTCCCTTCCTCTTCATGGACGATCGCCCGGTTAAAGCCGAGGAGGACATTGAACAGGGAGGATTTGCCGGCATTGGGAAGTCCGGCGATGATGGTGGTGATACCCTGATAGAGCGAAGCCGCCGCCGCCCCTGCCCGTGCATGCCCCTCCAGCCGATCGATCACCCGGCCCAGCCGTACGATGAGGGAGTCTTCATCGAACTCGATATCCTCGGCGATAAAGCTCGCTTCGATATCGGCCTGGATATCCTGAAGGTCCATCGCGATACCCTGCACGACCACGGATAGATCTCCCGCGAGGAGGTTCCTGGCCATTTCGATACCGGTTAGGCTTTGCGCCTCGATCAGGGCGCCGACCGCCTCCGCTTGAGCAAGATCCAGCTTTCCGTTCAGGTATGCCCTGCGGGTAAACTCGCCTTTTTGGGCCGGCCGCGCCAAGCCCATAGCCCTGATGGCATCGAGGATGGTCTTGACGATGAGCGGATTGCCATGGCAGCTGATCTCGGCCAGATCCTCGCCCGTGTAGGAGTGGGGTGCGGGATGGAAAGCCAGCATGGCCTGGTCGATCGTCGCACCGGAGGCGTTCCTGATGCGGACGAGCTGCTGATAGTGAGGGGACCAGGCGGTCTTCCCGGTCATGCCTCGTATGATGGGTAGCGTCTCCGGCCCAGATAGCCGGACAACGCTGAGGCCCCCGTACCCCCGCGGGGATGATTCGGCAAATATCGTTTCTGCTCTTATTTCGATGCCTACCTCGGTACGATCACGATCTTCTTGTATACACCCTCGCCGATACTCTTCGTGTTGACCCCGTTCTCGTTCTTGAGGGCAAGATGGATGATGCGCCGGTCATAGGGGTTCATCTTCTCTAGGGAGACGGAATGGCCTGTCCTTTTCGCCTCCTGGCCCATCTTCATGGCAATCGACCGCAGGTGCTCGATGTGTCGCTCCCGGTATCGCTCCGTGTCAATCGTGATATGGACTGGCTCCTGCCTGTTCTTGTTTGCAATGCGGTTCATGATGAACTGGAGGGCATCCAGGGTCTGGCCATGCTTGCCGATCAACAGCCCCGTGCCGTCACCGACGATCTCCAGGACGCTATCCTCACTGAGCTTGACCTCCGCTGCC
>CAYGXB010000054.1:0-12437 GCA_964353605.1 uncultured Bacteriovoracaceae bacterium | reverse complement strand
ACCGGGAACTCAACTCGTACAATTTTTATTCTGGGCTGGCAGCGGTTCATCCGGATGGAAACGTCAAGGAAGTGCTCTTGAAGATGGCGAATGAGGAGGGCAAACACAAGGAGAAAGTGGAATATCTCTATGCCAACACCGCCTTTCCCCAGACGGATGGCGGTTAAATTTGCATGGAACAGGGTTCTCAATACATGCTCTGCAGGCAAGGGGTTGAGGCGTGAGGATTCTGCTAAGTGTATACCTTGCGGTCTTTTTCCTCAGCGCCCTTTTGAGCTTCATCCTAGACCGGATCAATATCAGGCATCTGATGTCCCATGGCCATGAGGCGCCTGATGTCTTCAAGGGTGAGATAGATGAAGTGACCTTGTTGCGGATGAGAGACTATACGTTGGCCAGGAGCCGGATCGGGTCATTCGAGGATCTCTTGCAGGCTGCGCTCACGCTCTTTATCCTCTTGAGCGGTTTCATCTCCTGGTTCGCAGGCAAGATACTTGTGCTTGAAATGGGCTACATTGTCTCCGGCATCTTGTTCTTTTTCGGGATAGCCCTGTTCTTGGGGGTCTTCGAAATCCCATTCGAGCTCCACAGGAATTTCGTCATTGAGAGGCGTTATGGCTTCAGTACAATCACCTTTGGGCTGTGGTTCTCTGATTTTATCAAGACCACGATTATCTCTGCCATCCTCTTTAGTATCATCATTTCAGCCCTGCTGGGACTCATTTCCGCTGCTCCTGACACATGGTGGCTCTGGATGTGGGGTTTTTACTTCTTATTCCAACTGCTCATGAACATCCTTTATCCTGTCCTCATCGCCCCTCTGTTCAACAAGTTCGAGCCGCTTTCCGATCCCGCGCTGAAGGAGGGGATAATCGCGCTTATGGAAAAGGCGCATCTCAAGGCGAAGGGCATATACAAGGTAGATGCCATCAAGAGGAGCAGACATTCGAATGCTTATTTTACTGGTCTTAGCAGGACAAAACGGATCGTGCTTTTTGATACCCTCCTTTCCTCGCATGCGCGGGACGAGATCCTGGCTGTGCTGGCCCATGAGGTCGGCCATTGGAAGAAGGGACATATCCTCAAACAGTTTGTGTTTTCCACATTCTTCTCCCTATTCCTCTTCTATCTGGCATATCTCCTCATGAACTGGACGCCTCTCTACAGCACCTTCGGTGTCACGGTGCAGGCCCCCTACGTGGGGTTATTGCTGCTGGGTCTCGTGGCAAAGCCGTTCGCCTTCTTCCTTATGCCTCTCAGGAGTGGTATTTCCAGGGCATTCGAGAAACAAGCGGATGATTACGGGTATGAGCTTTTGGGAGGACCACAACCACTTGTGCGCGCGCTGAAGCGCCTGGCAAAGGAGAATTTGTCGAATCTCCATCCCCATCCGGTATTCGCGTGGGTCTATTATCATCATCCCCCGCTGACCGAGAGGATACAACGACTTATTCTGGAAAAGTAATGGTGGTTCTACATAACCAAGGAGTGGAAGGTTCTATTTAAAAACGACTAAACACTTGACTCGATGGGCTCGGCCGTTATTTAAGAAGACAACCCTGAGTTTCACCGGCTTAAAGGGGCAAGAAACAATGGAGGGTATATGAAAACAAAGGGAAAGGATTATTTCCTGGCTTTGTATGATGTGGCGAAGTTGATTAATGTCTCTCTGGACATGACCACTGTTCTTGAAGAGATCGTCAGGGCGGTAGTGGATGCCATGAACGTCAAGGCGTCCTCTATCCGTTTACTCGACTCCCGCAGGAAGGTCCTCATGATGGGTGCTGCGTACGGTCTTTCGAAAGATTATATCCGCAAGGGTCCTGTCGTAATCAAGGAGAGCGGGCTTGATCAGAAGGCGCTGAAGGGAGATATGATATGGATCAGGGATGCCCAGACCGATCCCGATTTCCAGTATGGCGCAGGGGCGAAGACCGAGGGTATCAAGTCGGTGCTCGTTGTACCGCTCAAATTGGGCAAGACCGTGATCGGGTTCCTGCGGGTGTATTCTGACATGGTGAGGGCATTCAATGAGGAAGAGCGGCGATTCCTTGAGGCGGTATCGAACCTGAGCGCTATCGCAATTGAAAATTCGCGGTTCCATAAGCTCCTCAAGACGGATTACGATTTGCTCATAGCCCATAAGTACCGCTTAGATGATAACTAAAGGAGGAATGATCCATGATACGTCTCGGCATAAACGGTTTTGGTCGTATAGGACGCCAGGTCACGAAGGCTGTGTTGGAAAGATATTCGGATACATTGCAGATTGCCGCTATCAATGACCTTTCCCCCGCAGAGACTAACGCACATCTCTTCAAGTATGATACGAACTACGGTCGCTTCTGCGGCGATGTCAAGGTCAAACGGGACTTTCTCCTGATCGAAGGCCAGAAAATAAGGAACTTCGCTCTGCGGGATCCGGCTGCTATCCCTTGGGACGATGTGGGCGCGGATCTCGTGATCGAGTC
The DNA here is from genome assembly GCA_964353605.1 of uncultured Bacteriovoracaceae bacterium. GTDB lineage: Bacteria > Desulfobacterota > Desulfomonilia > UBA1062 > UBA1062 > CAYGXB01. Next base: position 9,966 of record CAYGXB010000054.1, on the reverse strand, counting down.
CACGGGACTCTTCTTGACCGGCGAAAAGGCGTCCGCGCACCTCTATGGCGGCGCGAAGAAGGTGATCATCACCGCCCCCGCCAAAGAAGAGGACATCACCATCGTCATGGGGGTCAATCACAAACAGTACAATCCCAAGAAGCACAACATCGTTTCGAATGCCTCCTGTACCACGAACTGCCTCGCACCCCCGGCCTTGATCGTACACAAGGCCTTCGGGATTGAGAAAGCCCTGATGACAACAATCCATGCGTACACGAACGACCAGCGGATACTAGACATGCCCCACAAGGATCTGCGACGTGCACGCGCCGCAGCCATGAACATCATCCCCACTACTACGGGAGCGGCCAAGGCTGTTGCCTTAGTCATACCGGAATTGAAGGGCAAATTCGACGGATATGCTCTGCGTGTGCCGACATCCACCGTTTCCGTGGTCGACTTTGTCGCGCAACTCAGCAAGGAAACCACGACCGATGAGCTCAGGGATGTCCTGAGGAAAGCAGCAAAGACCAGCTTGAAAGGCATCATGGCATGTGAAGATGATCCCCTTGTGTCGATCGACTTCAAGGGGAACTCCCATTCGTCCATTATCGATATCCAGTTCACCCAGGTCATGTATGGAAACATGGCCAAGGTGGTGGCATGGTACGACAACGAGTGGGGATACTCCTGCAGGGTGGCCGATCTCGCCAATTACATGGCCGAAAGAGGTATGAAGTAAATCCCTGATCCCTCGTTCTCTAATGGGTCCAGGGGGAGCAGGATGTTCTGGCAACTTATGACTGCAGGGTATAGCACACTGCGTGTGCTCCTTCGGTTTGGTTTTTTTGCCGTTTGATTGGGCCGCCTGCCCTCTTCTTCGGTCAAGGGGGGGCGATCAAATCAAACGGCTGTTGATCCCCCTCGAGACCAAGGGGATCGAGGGGATTGAGATTTTTGGGCATCGAGGAGGATCATGTCAAAGCTCTTTAGAAATGTCCCCCTATTAAATTCCTGAAAGAAAGGAGAGGATCGTATGAAACCGATTGGTCCCTTGATGTGGGAACACCGACTCATCGAGCGTATGCTGCATCTGTTCGACGGTCAGATCGCAAGGATTCGGGAAGCAAATGCGGTCGATCCGGTCTTTGTAGATATCGCCGTTGATTTCATTCGGACCTACGCCGACCGGACGCATCATGGCAAAGAAGAGGACATCCTGTTCCGGAATCTTGCAAAAAAGCAGCTCTCTGCCGAACATGCGCGGATCATGAACGAACTGGTCGAGGAGCACAAGTATGCCCGAAAAACCGTCGGTCGAATGGTTGAGGCCAAGGAGATGTTCCTGAAAGGGGACAAAAACGCCATACAGGACGTTATCGCATGCCTGGCCGAGCTGGCGGAGTTCTACCCTCGGCATATCGAGAAAGAGGACAAGCGTTTTTTCTTCCCCTGCATGGAATATTTCACGCAAGAGGAACAGGATGCAATGCTGCAGGAATTCTGGGAGTTCGATAGGAATATGATCCATGAGAAGTACCAGAAGGTGGCGGACATGCTGGATGCAATGCAGGAGAAATGAGCTCTAAGAGCATAAATCGGAGGAAGAACATGGCAGAAGCCGAAGGAAAGAACGATCTTCACGCCAAGCCGATAAAACTTGCTGATCTGGCGGGATTTCAGGAACACTCCATCGTGAGCCGGGAAGTCATCAAGAAGACCACAGGGACCGTAACCGTGTTCGCCTTCGATGCGGGCGAGGGTCTGAGTGAACACACCGCCCCGTTCGATGCCTTGGTTTACGCCCTCGAAGGGGAGGGCGAGGTCATGATCGCCGGGACCTGGCATCGGGTCACGGAAGGCGAGATGATCATCATGCCCACAAACCTACCACATGCCCTGAAGGCCGTAAAGCAATTCAAGATGCTCCTGATCCTCATAAAATAAGCGAGGAGGCCATACGATGACCAACCATACATATAAGAGTCGAGTGGAAAGATGCAGCCAACGCATGTAGGTGGCGGGCTTCGATATGCTCCTCCTCGCCAAACCCGCCAACATGTTCTATCTCACAGGCGACGGCCGTCTGTGGGCCTTCGCCATGATCACTAAGGAGGGGAAGATCGCCCTCGGCGTGCCCCAGACCGACGTCAGGGATGTAAGCAAATGCGCGCGCTTCGATCACCTCGTGGGTTTCGAGGATGAGGTGGGCATGATCCATGCCACCGCACACTATTTTAGAGATTTCGGCATCCAGCAAGGCACTCTGGGCTTGGAATACACCTTCCTCACCCAGTCCATGCTGGGCATGCTTACCCATCCGCATGGCAAGCCGGAAGAAGTGGCCCCCAAGGACTGCACCCACATCATGTCGGAGCTGCGCATCGTGAAGGAAGACGAATAGATCGAGCGCATCCAGGCATCGGCCAAGGTGGCGGAGGCCGGGATGGCGGCTGCCGTGAAGGCCGTGAAACCTGGCATCACAGAGAGCCAGATCGCCTCCGAAGCCGAGTATGCTATGCGCCAGGCCGGGGCCGACGAGTTCTGGCGAAGCTATGTCTGCGCCGGTCCTCGCACCAACATCGCGCACGGCCTGCCCACCCAGCGCAGACTCGAACTTGGCGACCTGGTAATGATCGACATCCATCCCATCGTGAACGGCTACAGTGCCGACATGTGCCGTACGGTGTGCGTCGGCAAGCCCACGGACGAACAGCAGACTGTCTATGACCTGTTCCTCAACGCCCAGCAGGGGACCATCGCCAAGATCAGAACCGGGGTTGGGATGCTCGAACTCGAGCAGGGTCTGCATGGCATGCTCAAAGAAGCAGGACATAGCGGGCATATCTTCGGACCGCCCATGCACGGCGTGGGGATCGAGTTCGAGGAGGCGCCGCTCCCCGCTGGGCACGCTTTTTTCCATGGCGAGAAGGCTCCCGAGCCCGTGCTGTCCAAGACAGTCATCGCTGTGGGGAACTGCGGGCTGTACCTCGGCCTCTGGGGCGTGCGCGTGGAGGACACCGTCGTGGTTACCCCGGATGGTCCCCAGGTCCCGACTAACTATCCGCGCCAGCTTGTGCGCGAGCCGTAAGCACAAAACCATCCGGCGATGATCAGCGTGGCCTGAAATTGGCGCATGAAGTTTACATCCTCATCTTCGCCCTGAAGCTGGGGGTGTATTTCTTCACCTTGAGCTGTCCTGCAAAATTGTGACTCGGACCACCCCGAGTCCTCGCCTTTCAGGCGCTTCTTGCGACGCGTCCAATTTTGCTTTCCTGCTAAATTGTGAGCTTTTAATCGAGCCGCTTCCTGAAGCGCAGGGTGGCGCCGGTGAAGAGGGCAATGCCGAGGATGGTCAGGGCCAAGAACTGCGGCCAGAGCACATGGAAGCCGACGCCCTTGAGGAAGACCCCCCTGATGATGACGAGGAAATACCGCAAGGGGTTCAGGTAGGTAAGCCACTGGATGACGACGGGCATATTGGCGATGGGGAAGACGAAACCGGAGAGCATGAAGAAGGGCATGATGAAAAAGAAGGTCGTCATCATGGCCTGCTGCTGGGTGGTGGAGACGGTGGAGATGAAGAGCCCGACGCCGAGCGTGCTCAGGAGGAAGATACACGTGCCAGCGAACATGACCAAGGGATTACCGGCGATAGGGATCTCGAACCAGAGCTTGGCGACGATGATGACCACGACCATCTGGGCCAGGGAGATGATGATATAGGGTATGGTCTTGCCTAAGATGAGCTCGAAAGGTTTGAGGGGTGTGACGATGAGCTGTTCCATAGTCCCGGCCTCCCGCTCCCGGATGATGGCGATAGAGGTAAGGAGCAAGGACAGAAGCATGACCACGAAGGCCACGATGCCGGGGACGAAGAAGTACTGGCTGTACGAGTTGGGATTATACCACGTCCTGATGCGGGCATCGATCTTCCCGTAATCCATATGCTGCGGGTAGAGCTCTCTCATCATAGTGCGGTTGAATTGGTCCAGAACAAGCATGATATAGGCTATCCTGACCGAGGCCATGTTGCTCATGCTGCCGTCGGCCAGGATCTGCACGTTTGCGGTTTCCCCCTTCCTGATGCGGCTGCTCATATCCGGCGCCACCTCGATGCCGAGGTCGACCTTGCCTTTCAGGAGCAGGTTCTCGAGCTCCCGATGATCCTTTGGGTAATGGGTGATCCTAAAAGTCTGGTTGCCATCGATGACATCGATCAGCATGCGGCTTTCATGTGTGCGTGCCTGGTCGATCATGGCCACCCTGATGTCCCTGATATCGTAGTTGACGACATAGCCGAACAAGAGGAGCTGGATAAGGGGTGCCACGAGCACGACAGGCCGGTTCTTCTTGTCCCGGAAGAGGACGATGAATTCCTTACGCACCAGTTCGCGTATTCTCAACCAGTTCATAGGCCCTCCTTCTTTAAGAGGATGCAATTGATGGCGGCGAGGAGCATGAACATACCCGTCAGAATGAGGAAGTCCGGCCAGAGATAGCTCATGCCCAGATTCTTTAGATAGATCCCGCCCAAGATATCGATATAGTACCGCGCCGGGACGATATAGGTGAGGAGCTGAAGCACCTTCGGCATGTTCACTACGGGGAAGACGAAATTGGACAGGAGCATGGAGGGGAGGAAAGTGATCAGGATGGCGCCCTGATTGGCAACGAGCTGGGACTTGGTAGCGGTGGAGATCAAGAGCCCGAGGGTCAGCGCCACAAGGATATACACGGACGAGGCCAGGATCATGAGCCAAAAACTCGCTTTCATGACGATGCCGAAGAGGAGCTGGCCCATGAGCACGGCGATAAGGACGTCGGTGAGGGCGATGAAGAAGTAGGGGATGGCCTTGCCCAGGATGATTTCAAAGGCGTTCACTGGCAGCGATTTGATAGTCTCCATGGTGCCCATTTCGTATTCGCGGGCGATGACCAGCGAGGTGAGCATGGCGCCAGCGATCATGATGATCACGGCGATGATGCCGGGGATGATGAAGTTGCGGCTCACGAGGTCTTCGTTGAACCAGACGCGGATGCGGCCCTCGACGGGCGGATGCATGGTTTCCCTGCCGGTGCGGTTGAGAAATTGGACGAGGAGCTTCTGGTTGTAGCCCTCGATGAAGGCGTTGATGTAGCCTCGGGCGATGTTGGAGAAGTTCGGGTCGCTACCGTCCAAAAGGACCTGGAGGGGGGCATCACGGTCTGAGCGGATCTTGGCGGTCCAGCGGGGGGGTATGATCACGGCCAGGGTGGCCTGGCCGTGATCCAGATACTCGCTCATTTCGTGGGAATTACGCAGGGAAGCGCCAACATGGAAATAGGACGAGGCATCGAGCTGGCGGATGAAATCGCGGCTTGCATCGGTCCGATCCTGATCCAGGATGGCGGTCTCGATGTTGTCCACATCGAGACTCAGGGCGTAGCCGAAGAGGAGGATGAGAAGCAGGGGAATGGCGAAGGCGAGGTAAAGGCTCCTGAAGTCCCGGATGAGATGGTAGAACTCTTTGCGCATGATGGCCTTGATCTTTCTTAGGTTCATTGCTCTCTCCTCGCCATGAGCCGGATGAAGGCATCGTTGAGGTCCGCTCCCGGTTTGTTTGGGCACGCCGTGGCGATGATCTCGGCAGGGCTGCCCTGCGCGACGATGTTCCCCAGATTGATCATCACGATGCGCTCGCAATTGACGGCTTCATCCATGTAATGGGTGGTGACGAAGACCGTGATATGCTCCTGGGCGAGTTGGCGGATGAACTCCCAGAAGTGGCGGCGGGTGATGGGGTCCACCCCGGAGGTGGGCTCGTCGAGGAAGAGGATCTCCGGCTTGTGGAGCATGGCGCAGCCTAGGGCCAACCGTTGGCGCCACCCTTGGGGCAGCTCCTTGGTCTGACGGCTCTTCACCTCCTGCAATTGGGTCATGTCGAAGATCCAGTCTATACGCTCCTGCCATTGCTCCTGCGGTACATTGTAGATGCCGAGGTAAAAGCGGATATTCTCATAGGGGGTGAGGTCCTCATACAGGGAGAACTTCTGGGACATGTAACCGATGGCGTGCTTCACCTCCTCGGCCTCGGCCACGATGTCGTGACCGGCGACAAAGCCCTGCCCCGAAGTCGGGGTGAGGATGCCGCAGAGCATGCGGATAGTCGTGGATTTGCCGCTGCCGTTCGAACCCAGGAAACCAAAGATCTCCCCTTTTTGCACGGCAAACGAGATCCTGTTCACGGCTACAAATTTTCCGAAGCGCTTCTCGATATCCTTGACGAAGATGACGTCAGCGTTTGAACGTGTCATGCATGAGCTCCTTGTCAACGTCCTGTATCCTCTGGATCATGGCATCTTCGAGATTCGGGAAACCGGCGCTGATCTCGGAAGGTGTCGCAATGGCAAGCACCTGCGATTTGTGCATGAGGGCGAGCGCGTCGCATTTCTCGCCCTCGTCCAGGTAGGCGGTGGAGACCATGATGGCCATGCCACTCCCTCGCATCTCGAGGAGAATCTCCCAGAATTCCTGTCGGGAGACTGGGTCCACACCATTGGTGGGCTCGTCGAGGATGAGTGCCTCCGGTTCGTGCACGAGCACGCAGGCCAGCCCGAGTTTCTGCTTCATCCCGCCGGACAGGTTTCCCGCCTGGCGGTCAAGGAAGGGCAGGAGGTTGGAAAAGCCGAGATACTTCTCCTTGCGCCGCTTCCTCTCCTCGCGTTTGATGCCGAAGATATCCATGAAGAACTCGATGTTCTCCGCCACGGTCAGGTCCTGGTAGAGACCGAAGCGCTGCGGCATGTAGCCGATGAGCGGCTTAACTTTGGCCTTTCCGGTAACCACATCGAGGCCGCCAATGGCGATTTTCCCTTTGGTTGGTTTGATCATGGTAGCGATCATCCGGAGCAAGGTAGACTTTCCGGCACCGTCGGAGCCCACGAGGCCGAATATGGTGCCCTTCGGCACCGCGAGGGAAACGTCCTGGACGGCTACGGTGGCCCCGAAGCTCATCGAGACGCCCTCGACCATGATGAACACATTATCGGAGGTACGCATCGGCCGGCATTCCCGCTTTGAGCTCCATATTGGGATTGTCGATGGAGACCTTGACGAGGTAGACGAGCTTGACTCGCTCCTTTTTGGTCTGGATGATCTTGGGGGTGAACTCCGCTTCAGGGGATATGTAGGATACCGTTCCCGGATAGACCTTGCCCGGGAAGGTGTCCACCATGACCTCCACCTTATGACCTGGCTTGACTTTGGCGATCTCGGTCTCGTCCACAAAGATTTTCAGGTCGACTCGGGATAAATCGGAGACGGTCATGATCTCCCTCCCCGGGGTAACCACCTCCCCGGGTTCCACGTTGCGGCTGGTGATGACCCCCCTGACGGGCGCGTGGACTTGAGCGTAGCTGAGCTGGACACCGGTCTGATCCAGGGCGGAACGGGCAAAATTGATTTGGGCTTGCGCGGATTCGATATCCTTCTCGGTCACCTCGATCTTTTTGAGATTGCTCTTAGCCTGCTTCAACACCGCCTCGGATTCGTCCAGCCGCGATTGGGCGTTGTCAAAGCCGAGCCTTACGGAATCGCGCTCCTTCTCCGAGATAACGCCCCGCTTGAACAACTGCTCATATCGTTCATTATTCTTCCGAGCATCGAGCATGACATTTCTGGCCAGGGTGGTATTAGCCTCTGCCCGTTTGACGTCGGCAGGAAGTGTGTTTTTATAGATCTCGAGCACGGTTTCGAGCTGCTCTTTGGCCTTGGTTGCCCGGTCCACGTTCGCTTTGGCTTGGTCGTACCGTGTCTGGAGCTCGGCGGCATCGAGTTCGGCCAGAAGCTGGTCTTTTACCACAGCCTGGCCCTCCTGCACAGGAACATTGATGACCCGTCCGCCGATCTGGAAGGCCAGGTTAGCCTCGGTCGCCTCGACGGTCCCGGAGTAGGAGAGCTCGCTATGCTTGGTCTTCCACTGCCCGTAATAGACGAGCAGACCGACTCCGATGAGCAGAACGACAAAGATGACAAAGATGATCCGTTTTTTCACCGTCCCACCTCCTGCTAGTGACTAGTATCTAGTGATTAGTGCCCAGTGGTTTTTTTGATTTAGATGTTTGATCATACCCATGATCATTTTCCCGATCTCTTCCCTATTGTTTTCAGAGGATTCTGAATCCTTGTTACATATACCTTTTTATCCAGGTGAAGGGCCTGTTTCCATGATTTAAGATCCTTAGGTAAGCTCATCTCCAAAACCCTCTCGTCATGATTCACTACTCATTAATAACACCCATAGCCCTTTCCAGCTTGGAGTAGCTGATATTGTAATCGCCCAGGGCAGTCGCATAGTCGGATTTCGCCTTCGTGAGCAGGGTCTGGGCGTCGACGACATCCGTCGATGTAGCGAGCTGTTCCCGGTAGCGCTCCTGGTTGATCCTGAAATTCTCCTCCGCCTGTTCTATGGCCTTGTAAGCCACCCGCACCTGCTGCTCGGAATTCTTGAGCTCCAGGAAGGCATTCTTCACCTCGATCCGTATCTGATCCTGCACGAGGGTGAGGGTATAATCCATCTGGTTCACCCTGGCCAGGCTCGCATCGACCCGGTCCTTCGTCTTTCCCCATTCCCAGAAAGTCCAGGTCGCAACCGCAGAGAGATACCAGCTCTCCTTGTCCTTATACGTGCTTCCTGAAACATCCGGATCGTCGCCGAACCGCTCGAAATGTCCCAGGGTGCTTATGGTGGGGAAATATTCGCTCCGGGCGATCTGCACCATGCTTTCGGTCTGCTTCACCTTGAGGGTATAGGCCTTGATTTCCGGCCTGTTTTCCAGGGCGGTCTGCATACAGGCATCCAGAGGTTTTTCAAAGGGTTTGAGGGCAAGGATGTCCTCCACCTCGAACGAAGTATTGATATCGCGGCGCAGGAGGGTATTGAAGCTCGACTTGGCCATCTCGACCCCATTTTCGGCCTTCAAGAGGAATTTCTGCCCATTGGCAAGCTCGACTTCGGCCCTGAGTAGATCATTGCGTGGGATCATGTGGACATCGTAGAACCCCTGGGCGGTTTTTTGGTGTGCCTGCAACTGCTCCACTGATTGTCGGGCGACATCGCGAATGCGCTCGGCCTTGAGGATCGTGAAATAGGAGACCTTCACCTGCTCGATGGTGTCAAGGGTCTTGACGTTCTCCTCGAGGCTGGAAACGTCCTGACCGAGCTTATTTATCCTATAACTTTCCCGTATAGCGCCGCCTGCAAATATCGGCTGTTTCACCTCAAACGCCCACGTGTAGTTGTCTCTCGTCCCCATGATTAACGTGCTTGGAGGGAGGAGAGGTGGGACACCAGGGAAATGGAAGTACGGTTCATCATTGAGCCGGGTATAGCTGTAGGTTGTGCTGAATTTTGGCAGGAACGCAGTAGAGGCCTCTTTCCTCTGCGCCTCGGCCGCCGCTATCCCTTCTTTGGCAGAGCGGATGGTTAGGCTTTGCTGTAAGGCAATATCGAGGCTCTCCTCCAAAGTCAGGGGCTTGAGGGGCTCGGCCGAGAAAGCTGGGAACTCCATGATAACGAGGGCTGCTACGGCAAGAATTAACACCTTCGCTCCATCCTTAATCTTCATCTCTTCATCACCTCTCCTCTCATAGACATAGGTACTATATTATTGACATCTTAATGCCCTCAGAATGAGCCTCTCCACCTCTGAGGAAATGCTCCCCACAACATCCCTGTTGAGATTCATCAGGGTATTCGGAAGTGCACACTGCTGGAGGATGATGGGTACGCTGGTCTTGTAAATAATGATCGTACCCAGGGTCATGAGATGTATTAGGACAGGCATGGTTTCGATGAAGACGCCGTCCCTTGTCCCTTCCTCGATGATCTCGGTCAGTGTGCTGAGAATGAGGAGGAGGTCCTGGGAAAAGAGCTCGGGGAGATTCTGGCCACCGGAGGCGATCTCCCGCATCATTATGCGCGGCATTTGGGGATGGCGATC
>CAYGXB010000053.1:0-12552 GCA_964353605.1 uncultured Bacteriovoracaceae bacterium | reverse complement strand
AGAAAGGTCCGCCTGCATCCGTGCATGCCGTTTTCTTGGAATCACGCGGACCCGGCAGATTTTTCTTTTGGGCGGGCGAGGCGCCGCATGCGTCATATGACCATTGGTCAGTCTTGCAGGCGCGCCGGTGTGGTGGATTATGGAATCAGATTGCGCTCTCAGCCGTATTTCCCTTGCAATCCCAGCCGCTGGTTATGATAATAAAAGGTGCGTTAAATATAACCGAAGGTGCGTTTCCTTCTCAAATAATATGCAGGGGGTGCTTGCATGGCAGACAAAGATTACAAAGGGAAACTCGTCCAGCCGGAAGTGGTGCTCGATCTCATCAAGCCGGGGCACAGGGTATTCCTGAGCAGCGGTCCTGCCGCCCCTCTGCGACTGGTGAGCGAGATCGTGCATTCCAGCAAGCGCAACATCATGGACCTGGAGCTCATCCAGCTCATTACGCTCGGCGACTATCTCGAGCAGGACCCAAAGGCGATCCCGAAATTCCGCCTGAAGACCTTCAACGTGGGGGAAAGCATCAGCAAGGATATCAGCAAGGGCAAGGTCGATTTCATACCGGCCAATCTCATCGAGATACCGTTCATCCTGAATACCGGCGCGGTCGGGGTGGATATCGCCATCGTGCAGACGTCCCCGCCCGACAAGCGCGGTTTCCTCAACCTGGGCATCGCGGTGGATGTGGCCAATATCGCCATCAAGAAGGCCTCCATCGTGGTGGCGGAGGTGAATCCCAACGTGCCTGTGACCTACGGCGAAACCATGGTGCACATGAACCAGGTCGATTACCTCGTCGAGAGTGAGATGCCCCTCATCGAACGGGAGCGCAAGGCTTATGATTCCGTCATGGACAGGATCGGCTGGCACATCTCCAACCTCATCGAGGATGAAACCACTGTCGTCCTCCATGCCGGGAGAGTCTTCGACGCTATCGCCCAATATCTGAAAGCGAAGCGGGGCCTCGGCATCTTCACGCACGTGATCTCGGACTGGGTCATGGATCTCATCGAGGAGGGGGCAATATCGCTCGACCGCAGCCGCTTCCGAGGGGGCATGGTCACGACGAGTTACTGCTACGGCACCCGACGTCTGTACGATTACGTGGACCGCAACCCGGTCTTCGAGTTCCACCCTATCGCCCGCATGGTGAATCCCTTCGCCCTCCAGCGTATCCCCAGGCTGGTGAGCATCATGAATGTGAAAAAGATCGATGTGACCGGGGAATCCGTCATCTTCCATTCGGGGGACAATCTCCTCTCCGGCTACGAGGGTAAGCTCAATTTCGCGATCGGCGCCGCATTCTCCCGCCAGGGCAAGGCCATCGTGGCGCTGCAGTCGGTGGACCAGGAGGGCAAGAGCAACATCGTCATCCATCACGAGGAGGAAACGGGCCGGGTGCGCGCCACCCTGGGCACGGCCCGCTACGTGGTGACCGAGTATGGAATTGCCAACCTCTTCGGCAAGTCCATCCGCGAGCGGGTGTTGGTGATGATCGACATCGCCCATCCCCGACACCGGGAGGAACTCCTCAGGCAGGCAAAACTATTCGGCTACGCCTACCCGGACCAGATCTACGTCAGTCAGAACGCTGCAAACTATCCTGTGGAACTCGAGACCGTCAAGACCTTCAAGGACAACCTCGAGGTGAAGCTCCGGCCCATCAAGCCCTCGGACGAAGACATGATGCGCCGCCTCTTCTACGATTTTTCCGACGAGTCGAAGTTCTTGCGCTACTTCGCGAAGGTGAACATCATGCCGCACAAGGAAATGCAGAAGTACGTCAATATCGATTATGACCAGACCATGTCGATCGTGGGGGTCGTGCAGCGCGAGCGGGCCGAAAGCATCATCGCCGAGGCCCGCTACTCCTTCGACACCGCCGAGCGGGTACACGAGATGGCCTTCATCGTCGACGAGAAATACCAGAACCGGGGCATCTCCACCTTCCTGCTCAATTTCCTCATCAAGATCGCCCAGGAGCGCGGGATAAAAGAACTCGTCGCCAGCGTGCTCCCCCAGAACGACAAGATGCTCAAGGTTTTCCAGAAGGGCGCACCACCCCCCACAATGAAGTACGAGGACGGCATCGTCAAGGTGCGGTTCAAGCTCTCCTGATGAAATAAAGGGGAGCGAATCAATTCAGGTGATGTAACCCGCCCATGGTGGCATCTCCAGTGGACAATTGACAAAATCCCGATTGCTGGTAAGGTCTATGGGAGATGCAACTGCAAGCACGGGGATTCCTGCCTCCGGTTACTGGGGCAATAACGGGTATCCTCGATTACAAAGGAGGTGGTCCCATGAAGATGTCTTTTCCTGGAAGAAAATATTTTGTACTCCTTCTCTTCTCTCTTTTCGTATTTGGTCCTGAAAACGAGCTCCTGGCCTGGACCGAGCATCCCCTCTTCTCCTCTCCAGTGCTCTCCACGATGCCGGAGGTGCAAGACGCGCAACCGGTCAAGGTGGAATCCCTCGCTGCCTTCCTCCTGGCCGAGGAGAAGGGGCTTGAAAAGGTCCTCGCCGCAGAGGAGACATGGGCCAGGAACAATCTCCCGTGGTATATGCCACTCCCCGACACGTTGTCCTTCAAGGCCACCGGCAACCCGCAGGACATCCGGGAGCGTTTCTGTCACGCCATCAGGATCAACCCGCAGGCAAGACTCAGGTCTTACCTGCAGCTGCTCCCTGGGGAGGATGTTAAGGGAAGATCACCCCTGACCGCCAACGATCTCACCTTCCTCCATGACATTTCAGACTGGAGGCACACGAGCTTTGTCGAGCTGCACGATGGTGCCATGGTGCGCCCCCTGGACGTGGCAGTCACCGCCACCGATGAGCCGGATCTCGGGCTGGATATCGGGCTCTTTACCGACAACGATACGGATTTCGGAAAGCTATACGGATTCGGCACTCAGCCCTTCGGCAACCCCCATCTGGAATACGGCAGCCAGGCGCCTTTCCATATGGGCTTCTACCATGAAGCCAAGATCATGTACCTTCTGGCAGGCTTCCTGAAAAAGACCTACCCCGAATATCGTATCCATCTCTACAAGACGCTCTCGGAATTCGCTTTTCAGACCGGGCACACTTACTGGGGCTGGCGGTTCATGGGATGGGGGCTTCATTATCTGGGAGACCTTGCCCAGCCCTATCATGCCACGGTTCTTCCCAGAGTGAGTACTGCCCGGGCCTTATGGGTCAACACCGAAGATATGATCGGGGTGCACGCTCCCAAAGCCAACGCCATCCAGCTTGTGTCCAATCGGCATCTAGCCCTGGAGAAATTCCTGCAGATCGTCCTGCAGAGGGCATATCGGGAGCAGCAATTGGATAATCCGATCCTCGTGGCCTTGCGGTCAGCGGGTGCAAGCCCCCCCTACGAGGATCGCATCCCCCGCGCGGTCGTTACCAAGCTGGCCCATACCAAGGCGGCTGAAACCGACAAGGTTCTCGCAGAGGACATGCCGAAACAATTCGTCTCCGACCCCCGTTTCGAGCTGGGAACCAGCGCAGAACTGGAGCAGACCGTGGAGAGAATGCGGGCGGAAAAGGGACAGGCGGCGATCGACAAACTCACCTTGCTTACCGGCGATCTACTGGCCCCTTTTGCCGTGTACGGCCGCAGCTATGTACGTACGATCCTGGCCGAAGACAAAGGCCGTAAATAAAACCTCATACCCCTGACCCCCCTGAGTCATCAGGGGGGGTCGGGGGATTCAGCTTTTAGGGATCGAAGGTGGGGAGTTCTCCCACCTCCGCGAGCCTGTCCGGCTTCCACCGGGGCGCGTCGTCCCTGTCGATCACCCGCGCGCGCACGCCTTCGAGGTAGTCATGCTGGCGAATGATGAAGGATGCCGCTTTCAGCTCAGACATAAAGACCTCCCGTAAAGGTCGGTTTCTATTATGCATGAGGAGGGCGTGGGTGACCTTAAGCGCCGTGGGTGAGCGCTCCGAGAGGGTTAAAAGGAACTCCGCGCAATAGTCATGGCCCCAGCGGCATACGTTGAGCGTCCCGAGCAGCTCTTCGAGCGTGCCCCCGCGGTCGAAATGCTCGGCTACCCAGCTATCCAGCACCTGATTTGGTGGGACTTCTTTCATGCGGTATGGATCAAGCAGCAGGGCAAGCGCAGAAAGTGCGGAATCCTTCCCCCTCGCGAGCAGCACGCCATAATTCCTCATGATTTCCGTTACTATCTCCATCACGCCTGATGGGATCAGGTGGGTCGCCATGCCGACCCGTACGGTCTCGCCGCCCTTCATCTCGTAACCGGTAAGGCCGAGAAAGGCGGGATACCCTTGCGGGCATTTGGCATATAGCCAGCCTGTTGCCCCCACATCGGGAAAGAAGCCGATGCGCGTTTCGGGCATGGCCATGCGCGTCCTCTCCGTGGCGATCACGATGTCCGCGCCGGCAGCCAGCCCGATCCCGCCCCCCATGGTGATGCCATCGGCAATGACAACCACCGGTTTGGGATATTCATGAATGAGGAGATCCAACGCATATTCCTCACGGAAGAAGCGCTCCGCTTCCTCGTATCGACCTTCCCGCACCTGTTCCCACAGGGCTCTGATATCGCCCCCGGCGCAGAATCCCCGGTCGCCAGTGCCCGTCAGAAGCACGGAGCGGCACTCTTCCAGCGCCAAGGCCTTCAGGAGGAAATCCCGGATGAGCCGGATCATCGTCAGGTTCAGGCTGTTGATGACCGAAGGGCGGTTGAGCCGAACGATCGTGAGCGGCCCGAACTCCGCCATGACCATTTGATCGTTGCCTGTAACCTCGCTTTGACCCATCGGCTAGCACCCTCCAGGAATGTACGGAGAGAGCGTTAAGGCAAAATGAGCACAGCTGTATGCCCAAACACAGCCAAGAGGCGCATTCCTATGCATTGTAATTGGGCATTATAATAACTCCCGTGCGTTCGAGCAAGGGATACGAGTTGCGCATCTTCGAAAAGGGGTGCAGGTGAACTGCCTTTTTTACAAAAGGGGGGGGTGCAAATATTCATTTCACGTTCTGTTTGGTTTCGCTCCTTTTGAGCCTAAAGGATTACGGAAGGTTGAAGTCCAGGATCAGCACAGGGGTTTCGACATCTACTCCGGTATGCTCACCGTATTCCGTACTGGACGCGTTTACCGTTTTCCCCTATCCTGATAATGAACGGAAAAGAATTCCTGGTGAAGGAGGTTCACTATGTGGGATGCATTGAAATGCGACCTCTGCGGCATCTGCCTCGAGCGGTGTCCGTTTGGAGATTTTACCCGGGAGCAAGCGGCCGAGCAGATCAAACTGCTCATGGAGGGTAAGGAGGCCGGGATTCTCAAGCGCTGCGTCACCTGCTGTGCCTGCACCGAGTTCTGCCCGACAAAGGCGGATCCGTTCGATCTCATCCTTGCCATGCTGGAACGCACGGGATCGTTCCCCGTGAACCCCGCTATGGTGGCGGTGTACGATCAGTTCAGCGGCATCCCCTCTTCGGTCTCCTCCGGCGACCCCGACAAACCCGCGCTTTCCCTCTGCATCATGGAAGGCCAGATCCCACTCGGCACGCTCGACAGCGAGCTGTTCCGGGGGCTGACGATCGCCAAGGGCGGGGCTTATTTCTGCTCCATCGGCTATATCCACCTGGGAAGAATCAGCCCCCTCCAAAAGAATGCCCGGCCGTTCGTCGACGCCCTGGTCGGTCTCGGCAGGGAGATCATCTTTTTTCACGACGACTGCTACGCCATGGTGCACGCCAAGATCCGCGACTTTGGCCTCACTGTCCCGTTCGCTTACCGTCACCTCTTCGAATACCTACGCGACTACCTGAGGGACCACCGCAGCCGGATCACCCGGCTCGATATGGCCGTCGCCTACCAGCGCCCCTGCGCTTCCCGCTATACCCCGGAAAAGGATGTCTTCCTCGACGAGATCTTCACCCTCATCGGGGTGCACAGAGTCCCGCGTAACTACGATCGAGAAAATGCACTCTGCTGCAGCGCAGCCTTTGTCCGCGTGTATCCGGACCTCGCCCAGGCGACCCAGGCCCGCAATATCGATGACGCCCTGGAGAGCGGCGCTCAAGCCCTTGTCACCCTCTGCCCCATGTGCGACCGCCTCCTCAAGCGCCCGACCGAGGCCCGCGGATTCCCCAAGATCTATATCACCGACCTCTGCCGTATGGCCCTCGGCGAACTGCCCGTATCACTCTGAACTAAAAATCTCCTACCCCCCCCCTGAATCTTCAAAGGTAGTTGGGGGGATTGAGCTTTTCTATTTCATTTTTTCGAGGATGTCGGAGGTAGAGTGGCTCTCTTTGAAGGGGATGGTGAGGACCTCGCCGCCGTAGGACTTCACGATATCGCCGCCGATGATGTCCTCTACCTTCCAGTCCCCACCTTTGACGAGGACATGGGGGTGCACCAAAGTAATGAGGTTGAAGGGAGTGTCTTCCTCGAAAATGGCGATACAGTCCACGCAGGCGAGAGCTGACAGGACGCTGGCGCGCGAGCTCTGGTCGTTGATGGGACGGGCTGGTCCTTTGAGTCTGCGGGCCGAGTCGTCTGAGTTGAGGCCGATGATCAGGCAGTCCCCAAGGGCCCTGGCCTGTTCGAGGTAGGTCACGTGTCCGGCGTGAATGATGTCGAAGCAGCCGTTGGTGAACACGATCCTCAGGCCCCGCCCTTTTATGGTTTCAACCTTCCGGGCGAGCATCGCCCAGTCGAGGAGTTTTTGGATCGCGTCGAGATCCGGTGGCCAGGATCTTCCGGCGAGGCGCGCCGTATACCTGCCCATGGCAACGTAGGGAGCAAGAAGATCGGGATACGCTTCGGCAAGGGCCTTGATGTGGCCTGCGACCGTGCTCCAGTCTCCCCGTCTTATCGGGCCGGTAAGGGCGGATTTGCCATGGGCCTCGATATTGGCAAGGGTTCCGCGCACGAGCGGTAGCAGGTGTTCGAGCCTGAGACCAATAGCACGCAGGAGTTCTTCGGACTGGGAGATCAGGCTCACGAGGTAATTCGAGGCGATGACCGCCGCGGTATGGTAGATGACCTTGTCTTCCTTCCTGATCGTAAGGAGCGAATTCCCCATGCATGCGACAAGATCCCTCGCTACGGATACGGCTGCCGGATCGCCTTCCACGGTGAAGAAACTCCCCTGCAGGGCCTCTTTCGCATTCTCTGGATCCATGATGGACTGGAGCGGATGGAGGCTTGCCACGTACCCTCCGCAGTCTGTGATGGGAGAGAGGATATCGGAAGACAGGAGGCCGCTCAGGTGGTAGACGATGATGCCCTGAAGGGCTTTTCCCCACCTCTGCGCCATATCAGCGGCAACCGCTCCGATATGGTCGTCCGGGACGGTGATGAAGATGATATCCGTATGGAATGGCTCAGGCGGGATAGAAGGGTAGCTGGGGGTATCTTTCAAGGCGATTTGCTTCGAATTGACCACCCAGGCTGGTTCATAGCCTGCCTCCATGAGGAGGGCGGTGATGGCGCTGCCGACCCTGCCATAGCCGATGACGGCAAACCTATGCTTCATCCCGGATACCCTGCTGAAAGAGCTGATTATACTTGTACCAGTCTATAGCGTACTTCACCTTCGCGGCTGTCTCCTCCACGATCGCCTTGTACTCCCTGCTCTCGACGTACTCCTGCAACTGTTTCGTGATCGGATAGACCTGTTCCGAAGCTCTCCAGGTCTCATGCGCGCCGGAGACCTCGTTGACGAGGCAGCCGGAGGAGATGGCAAGCGAGACAGGGGCAAGGGGTCTGTCGCTCAAATCCCTGATCATGGCTTCGACAAGACCGGCATCGATCGGGGAGAAGAAGGCGTACAGACGGGAGTAGATGCTTGAATAGAGGCGCGAGTAGATTACGGCGGCATGGTAGTGCTGAGGTACATCCACGATCGCATCCTTGCGGCCCGTAGCACCGAATAGGTAGAGCATCTGCTGGAGGTTCCGCAAGCCGCCCAGGCCTGGATAAGCCTGGCCGGGCAGTTTAGGCCGCTCGGGCGAGAACCGGGCCCGCGGGTTCTGGAGTGCAAGCCACTCCACGAGGATCATGGACAAGCCGACACTGAAATCAAACCGCTCGATGAAAGTCCTGTTTGGCCTGAACATCCCTTCCCGAAGGATAAGCTCGACGAGACGGGTATCCTTGTCGAGCCGTTCATAATTCACATAGAGGCGCGAGGTGAAGTTTTGCTTGGATATGCTGATGATGAGATTGTCGTATCCTTTCTTCCTGATCAGCTCCAAGAGCCCCACTTTCTCCATGAGTTCCCAGATGTCGTGCTCGGCATAGCGGCCGAGGAAGAGATCCGAGTGGGAAAACATCTCCCTTCCCTTGTCCCAGGGGAGGCTTTCTTCGGCAAACGTCATCTCCTCGAGGTATTCGGGGCTCTTTTTCCCGTCCGGCATCAGACGACTCTCCCTAAACTGGCAAAGAAAACATAGGCGGCCCCTGCTTTCTTCAGGGTCCTTGCCACCTCGCGCGCGGTCTCGCCGGTGGTGATCACATCGTCGACGACCATGATTGACTTCCCTTCAACCCCGGATGCCGCAAATGCCCCGCGCACATTCCTCCCTCGCCCCTGTTTATCCAATCCAGCTTGTGCCTGCGTATTCCTTACCTTCTTGAGCACACCTGTTTTCAATTCAAGCCCCGTGTGCCTGGATACCTCCTTCGCCAGGAGCGCCGCCTGGTTATACCCTCTCTCCATCACCTTTGTCCAGTGCATCGGCACATAGGTCAGAAAATCCAGGCGCTTTTCTCCACAGGAAAGTCCATCAACCATGCTTTTCCCGAGGAATCGCTTCAATGCGGTATATCTCCCGTACTTGAAGGCATGGATCATGTCCTTCAAGAGTCCCTCAAAGCAGAAGACCCCCCGCATCCTGTCATAGGGGGGCATCTCTTGCGTGCAGGCAAGGCATATCCCCGAGGTTCCTATGGGGATACCGCAGATATCGCAAACGGGTTCCGGAACGCGTCGGATGAGGGAGGAGCACATAGAGCATACGCCGAGGCGAACGTCCCCTAAAGAACCGCACATGAGACATCTCGGAGGCAGGATATGGTCGCCCAAGGAACCCAACATATACACTCCCCGCTCACGAACCATGCGCCCCACCTCGCGCAGGTGAAAATTCTTTCCAAGGAGGTTAATAGTATTTATGATAATTATACTTGCGGTATTTGTACTTGGCGGCAGGCATCACATCCACCGCATTCAAGACCGTCCCGATGATCTTCTCCCGGGGCAGGGCGGATAAGGCCATCTTGAAGTCGGACTCCTGCGTATACCGGTAGCGCGCCACAAAGATGATCCCCTCGACATGGTCGGCAATGATCTTCGGGTCCACCGTGGCCTGGATGGGTGGGGTGTCTATGATCACAAATCTGTCGTTGTACCGCTCGGCCAACTCCTGGATCAGGGATGCCAACACCTTCGACTCCAACAGTTCAGAGGGATTTGCGGGTGATTCCTTTGCGGCAGGCAGGATGGTCAGTTTCTCGATGGGGGTCTTTATCAGGCATTCGGCTATCCTTTTCTTGCCCTGGATGATCTCGCTCATGCCCGGAGACGGCTCATACTTGAAAAGATGATGGAGCGCCGGTCGTCTCAAATCGCATTCCACGAGGAGGACATGTTGATCTTCGCCTTTTGCAATGGCTATAGCGAGGTTCGATGCGATGAGCGTCTTGCCCTCGGAAGGCAGCGAGCTGGTGACCATGATGATCCGGGGCACACGCCCATCGGGCATGTGGAAGATATAGGTCCGTATCTTCCGGATTTGTTCGGCGGTATAGGTATAGGGCATATTGTACATGTAGAGGTGGTCGTCCAACCTCCCCGTGGCGCCTGAACGCGTAAATTTCAGCCCCTGTTTCTCCAAGGCCTTCGATATCTCGACCATTCACCCCTCCAGGTGTATCTTTACCGGTTTTGCGTAGAGGAAACCATTTCCCATGAGTTCCTGCGCATACTGGACAGCCTCGTCCGGTGTTGCGAATGCCCCGATGGAAACCAGGTACCACCTTTGCTTCCGGGCATCAAGGAAAGGATATGCCCCGACTGGATATCCGGCGCTTTGCAGGTCGGTTACGACTGCATTCGCCTCGCTTTCTGTGTGATACCATGCGACGCCGACGCTGAAGATCGGTTGCATGCCCTGCTCGATATCCGGCAAAAAGAGCTCCTGGCCGCGATTGACTTTATCCATGTTACCGAGGTTGGGATTCGCATTCTGGATTATCTTCAGAACGGCCGGATTCACCTTGCCGTAATAGGCTAAAGCAAGCGCTGCCAGGGTGTCGCCGGTCTGCACCCTTATGCGCCTTCCCTTCGACTTTGCCTGGGTCAATTGCGGGGGTACAGACGAGGCTACCGTTGGGACTTTCTGCTCGGTCTCCGAACTGACGTCATCCTTAAGATTGTGCGCTCCTTGAACCCCCGATACAGTCACCGGGGCTTTTACCGTTTCCAGGTGCTCAAGGGGTAGAATAGTTCCTTCCCGGCTGTACATAGAGAACCCCAGCCAGGCGCCGCCCATGACGATCATGATCAAGGCGAACGCAAGGCCTATCTTTCTCCAGGGAATGCCTGTATTTTTGGTATAGGTCCCCTCGATCTCGTTTGCCACCCGTTTGATGAGTTTCGGGGTGGCCTCATGGGCGTCCTCGGTGTAGGCGGCAAGCATGGCATTATCACAGAGGATATTGATGAGGCGGGGATACCCTTTGGTTCGCGAGTGGATCACCTGCATGGCGGCGGGGCTGAAGAGGGGTTTCACTCTGGGTTCATAGCCGGCAACCCGGAGCCTGTGCTCGATGTACTGCCTGGTCTCGTCACGGTTTAACGGGGAGATGTTGAACTTGACGCTGATCCTCTGCTTGAGCTGTCTGAGTTTCGGGCTCCGCAGGGTGGCATTGAGCTCCTGCTGCCCGAGCAAAAGGATATGCACGAGCTTTTCATGGGGCGTTTCCAGGTTGGATAAGAGCCTGATCTCCTCCAGCATCTCTATGGAGAGACCCTGGGCTTCGTCCACGATAAGGGCGGCCCCACCGATCTCCTTGAACCGACCTTCGTACACATCGAGATAGTCCCGTGAGCGCTTCTCTTCTGGCAGACCGATGGCCTCCCCCAGGAGAAAGTAGATGTTTTCCTGTTTGATATTGGGGTTTTTGATGACCACCTTCGGCATGCCCGTCGGCAATTTCTGAAGCAGGGCGTTGAGGAGGGTGGTCTTGCCCGTACCGACATCGCCGGTGATGACGACGAACCCGCTCTTCTCCCTGACCCCATAGATGAGGTGGGCAAACGCTTCCTTGTGTACTTGGCTCATGTAGAGGAACTTCGGATCCGGGGTGATGGTGAACGGCTTCAACTTGAGGCCAAAGAATTCCGTATACATACCACTTCCCCTAGAAAGGCAGATTGAAAGGCAGATCGATGGAGAGGTTGATGAGCTTGGATACGATTACCCCGGAAAGGCCCACCACCATGATAACGAGGTTGGCGATCATGATGAGGACGGTCTTCAACCGCAACCTGAGCTTGTCATCCTCAGTCAAAGCCAGGGGAACGGCCGTGATGCAGGGGATATTCCCTGACCAATCCACGAGCTGTGTCATCCCCTTTACCGTATTGTCAAAAAATTCCAGGAGGAGGAGGATACCCGTGCCGGATCCCAGCCCCAGAGCAATGAAGACCAGGGCGATCCGGGGGAGATTCGGGCTCACCGGTGTCTGCGATGGCTGGGCCAGGTCGAGGATGCGGAACTGCTCACCCTGCTGGCGCTTCTCCATGTTCTCCGCCCGCTTGGCCTCATATAACCTGTCGAGCAGTCTCTGGTAGTTCGCCCTGGTTATCTCATAGTCCCTCGTGATGGCCGCCGCCTCCTGCTCCCGCTTTGGCGCCATCTCGACCCGCTGCTGATAGTTGTCTATCCTCACCTTAATCCTTGCGGCATCGTTCTCGAGCCCGGCGATCTCGGTCGTCACCGCCCTCAGCTGATTCCTCAAATCAAATATGCGGGGGTCAGCAATGGCCTGCGCGGCATCCCTGGGCTGTTTTTCGAGCTCATGGATCTGCTCCTCGAGGCGCTTGAGTTCCGGATGTTCCCGGGTATAATGCGCCCTCATCTCCTCCAGCCTGGCCCTGAGCTCCGCGAGCCTTTGCGACCGCTGGGATGTTGACATGCCGGGTTGGGCAGACTCCATCTGGGACAACTGGCCCTGGATAAGCAGCTTTCGGTTGCGGGCATCGGTGAGGCTGCGCTGGATCATCTCGAGGTTGTTCTGGAGATTCGTGAGCGTCGCCGTATTGCTTGCCAGCTGTTCCGGGAGCTCGCCCATATGGGCATTCCGGAACTCCTCCACCTTCTTCTCGTAACCCTCGAGCAGGAGTTTGAGATCGCCCAGCTGCCTCTCTAAAAAAACGGTGGTCTCGGAGGCTTGTCTCGCCCTCAGTTTCAAGTTGCCTTCAATGAAGAGCGAGGCAAGCCGGTTGGCCACGTCGGCGACATTCTGAGGTTCTCTCCCCCGATAGGTTATCCT
>CAYGXB010000052.1:0-12879 GCA_964353605.1 uncultured Bacteriovoracaceae bacterium | reverse complement strand
CCGGGTCCGCGTGATTCCAAGAAAACGGCATGCACGGATGCAGGCGGACCTTTCTTGACAATTATTCGTATCAGTAATATATGCAATCAATCTTGTTGTAGAGGGAATAACTTATAGAAAGATATAGTCGAGATAGTCGACCTCGTCTTGGCCGAGGTGCTCACCCCGCTGAGCGCAATGGAGGTTGCATCCCGCAAGGATATCCTGCACAAGGTGCTCATCAATAATGTCCAGGAGGATACGTATCATGAACCCCCCGCATAATGAGCTGGTCGGATTCGCCTGTGCCTATACGCCGCTGACGCTGATCGCCGCGGCCGGCTATGCTCCCTACCGGGTGCTGCCGCTGAGCGATAGCCACGATCAGGCGGGACAAATCCTGCATGATAACCTCTGTCCGCACGTGAAGCGTATCCTCGACCGCCTCCTCGCTGGCGATATACCTGCCATGCGAGGCATGATCTTTATGAACAGCTGCGATGCCATGCGCCGCCTGTACGATGCCTGGCTGTCTCTAAAGGGTGCCGCCCCGGCGCTCCTCATCGACCTGCCCCCCGCCGCAGATGAGCGCTCGGTCGCTTTCTTCGCCTCCGAACTCGAGCGACTGGCCCATACCCTTGAAGCGTGGTGCGAGCAGAAGCTCGAGTCCGAGCGCATCAAACAGGGTATTCATAACCATAACACCCTGGCAGAGCTCCTGAATGCCCTTGCGATCCGGGTGCGGGAAGGGACACTGCCGGGTGGCTCACGCAGGCTGCAGACCGCGTATAATACCGCTGCCACCCTGCCGTTTGAGGAGGCCATCGCGGTTATCGACGGTCTGTTGGCCGAACCGCCTGAAGCTAACTCGGATCCTTCCGCACCAACGATCTTCCTCTTCGGTAACATCCTCCCCGACCCCGAGGCCTTCGCACTCTTTGACGCGTGCGGGGCTCGGATCGTCGGCGAAGACCTGTGCACCGGCTCACGCCTCTTTGCCGCCATTGAGCTCAGCTATGATGAGGATCTCTTCCTGGGGCTAGCCCGGGCTCTCCTTTCCCGAACGCCCTGCGCGCGAACCTTGGACCTGGCTCACCCGGGACGGATGGTCGAGGAGGTCCTCGCTCGGGTCGCTGAAGTAAACGCCCGGGGAGCGATCTGCCACACGGTCAAGTTTTGTGATCCCTACCTGGCGCGACTGCCGTACATCCGTGAGGTGTTGCAGCGCAAGGGCATACCCCTGCTCGTACTCGAAGGGGATTGCACGTTGCGGTCCATAGGTCAGCAGAGGACCAGGATCGAAACCTTTGTCGAAATGTTGAGGTGACCGTCATGCTCAAGGAGTACTTTGAAGAACTGGAATCGGGCATCGTCGCGTCGATTGATGCCAGCAACAAAAAGGCGAGCCCGCGCAAGCTCTATTCCCTGGAGATCGCCCGGCTTGGCCAGCGGCTGTACTCAGGCAGCGTGAAAGTGGCCTTGGGTGGCATCACCGCTCCTTTTGATCTCCTCTACGCCATGGGCATCACCTCCTGCTTCGTGGAGTTTGTCGGGGCCATGCTCGCCTCGACCGGGGTGGTGGGGGAGTTCATCGAGGCCGTGGACCAGGTGGGCTACTCCTCAGATGCGTGCAGCTACCACCGTTCGGTCATGGGCGCGGCCCGCAGAGGGGCTATGCCCGAACCGGATCTCCTCGTGGGGGCCACCATTCCCTGCAGCGGCGGGCTGGCGGTGATCGAGAACCTCGCCCGACACTACTCTCGCCCGCTTTTTGTGCTCCACATTCCGCAGGATGATTCCGGGGTCAATGTCGCCTATCTGGCGCAGCAGATGCGGGATCTCGCTGAGTTCGTGACCGCCCATACCGGTGTGCGGCTTGACCGCGACCGGCTTCGACAGGCTATCGATAATACCAACCAGACGCGCGCACTCGTTTCCGAGGTATATGCCCTGGCCCGGCAGGTGCCATCACCTTCATCCAGCAAAGATCTCAGCAATTTCGGCATTGTCATCCCCCTTTTTCTGGGGAGTGCATCGGCGATCGACCTTGCGCGCGCCTACCGCGACGAATTCGCACGCCGCAGCGCTGAGCATCAGAGCGGGGTGCCGGGCGAGAAGCTCCGCCTCATGTGGATCCAAAACCGCATTCAGTTCCGGCATCCCCTGGAGCGCATCATCGAGAACGCATACCAAGCCACCATCGTCATCGATGAGTTGAACGACATTACCTGGGAGCCTATCGATCCAGATGAGCCCTTCGAAGGGCTCGCCCGGCGCTGCATCTCGATTCCCTTCAACGGGACGACCGAGAGCCGGGTCACGCACCTCAGGAAACTTGCACGCGAGTATCATATCGACGGCGCCATCAACCCCTGCAATTGGGGGTGCCGCCAGGGGACCGGAGCGCGGGGCCTCATCGAGGCTGGGCTCAAGGAGATCGGCGTCCCGGTTCTCAACCTCGAGGTTGACTGCGTAGACGACCGGAAGTTCACCGAGGGCCAGCTCCGTACCCGGATCGAGGCCTTCATGGAAATGCTCCAGGGCAGACCCTCGCCCTGGCAATAGGATCGTAAGTACGAGGCGAAAATACGCAAACTCAAAACCCCCATCCCCCCTGAATCTTCAAAGGGCTAACTGTTCCCCCGATGGTAGTTAGGGGCAGCCAGAGCTGCCAGGGGGATCATGTGAGGGCCCCGGCACAGGAGGACCCGTGACCGGCGGTGCAGCCGAAGCAGTGGTCGCCGATGACGATCCTCCGTACTATAAGACTTGCGGCATCGAAGCTGTCGATATGATCCGGGCTGCCGTGGTTCACGGGGAGCTTGAGGGCCAGATTGAAGTCGCAGTCGTAGAGCCTCCCGTCCCAGCCGATGCTGATCTGGTGCCGGCACATGAGACTGGAGACGGTCCCTGGGTTGAAGGCATGCTTGAGCAGATAATGGTATTCCTCTTCCTTCCCTTCGCGGCGCAACTGGCTCCGGAAGCGGCCGATGGGCATATTGGTGATAGTTAGGAGTCGCGTGAAGGTGATGCCGAAACGGCGTTTCAGCTCGGAGCGGTAGGTTTCTTCCAGCTCCCCCTGATCGGGGGGCAGGAACGGCCCGCCGGGGTTATACACCAGGTTGAGGACGAGATCCGGCTCGGAGCCATACCCCAGGGCATTGAGGCGTTTGATCGCTGCGATACTCTTTGCGTACACATCGGCCCCACGCTGGGCACGGACATTTTCTTCCAGATAGCAGGGCATAGAGGCCACGAGCCGCACACGCTTTGCGCGCAGGAATTCCGGCAGGGTCTCCATGCCGGGTTCGCTCAGCACGGTAAGGTTGGTGCGCACCTGGACCGCGAGTCCTTCGTCGTACAGGGCCGTCACGAAGCGCTTGAAGTGCGGGTTCAGCTCCGGCGCCCCGCCGGTCAGATCCACCTGAGAGCAGCGGGCTTTTCGGCATGCGACCATCACGCGCTCCATGACCGGCCATGCCATGGTTTCGGTCCGATGTGGGGATGCCTCGAGATGGCAATGTGCACAAGATTGATTGCACTGCAGGCCGAGATTGACCTGGATCGTGCTGATCTCGCTGCTCCACAAACCCTGCCCTGCACTAACCATCTTCTCAAAATCGCTCATACTCTTTTTCGCTCCTGCATGCAGTATGGACCTCCCCCTTTAGAGCAATCGACCACATTCTTCAGGCAGCCAACGTGAACGATTCCAGGCACAGGTGTTGATACAATGATAAGCACGAGCGGCCGAAAAACAATACCCGGTATCTCCGGTGTCCATGAAATTGTATGTAGGTTGCGGACAATTCGAAGTCAAGAGCGCGCGCCCTTTGCTCTCGAGTGAGGCCATGATGAATCAGGGATGAGATATTCCCCTCCACCCCTTCGCCTCCTCCCGCAAATCCCGGAGACGGGAGGCCTTTCTCGTTTGCTGTTGAGCCGAAACCCTTTGCGGCAACCTGGTTCCGATCCGAAGGGAGCACTTTCAGCGGAAGACCATGAGGGATGTGACATAGGAGACGGCCGAACCTCCTGTGTTGTCCGAGTCGTTCATGATCCCGATGGTCGCCTTAGCGGGAGGGTCTTCGCCGAAGGTCCGCCGGTAATCCGCGATGATGTTCACCTCCTCCTCCACCCATTTCCCGACGTTCTTTTCGCCTTTTTCGAGGAGGATCATTTTGCTGCGTTCCGTGTAGGCGCTCGTGATGATATCCGCGGCCGAAGCCTGGCTCGCCCAGACATAGTTCAGTGAACTGTGCGGGGGATACTCGCCGTAAAGGAACTTGACGGCGTTATACTGGGCGCGCTCCAGGATGCTTGCCCGCCGTGGGTCGTAGGCGAAGGCGACATAGACATGTAGAGGAGCGTCGTCGCCCGACTTGGTCTTGAGGTCGGCCTGCGGCAGGATGTTCTCCACTTTCCAGCGCCACTTGACCCGTGGATACGCATAAGGGTTGAAGGGTTCCCTGTAGGCGAGGATCGATGCCGAAGCATGGCTCTCCGTCCTGAGGCAGGCTTGCCCACCGTCCTTCGTGAGCGTGTAGCGGGTGTGCGCGGGGATCTTGGGAAAAAAGACCTCCTTCCAGCGCTCCAGGCTCGCAAATTCCTCCTGAAAGAGGATATCAGCGCCGATGGCGGCCCCACCTATTATAAGCAGTAATAAGGTCAATACAACGATTTTGCCGCCTTTCATGATCGTTCACTTCCCCGGCTTTTTTACCTGCTTCTGGCGAATGGCATCCCCCACCACCTTCAGCCATCCGGCAATGCCTATATGTGAGCGGTATAGACGCGCGAGTTCGGCCGGGTCGACCCCCTTGAGAAAGCCGATGATCACGCACTGGTTGATGATCCAGGTGGAGAACGGACCAAGCTTCTCGTAGCGCCGCGCCGAGGTGACGGCCCGGGAGGCCAGGGTGACGATCCGGCCTTCTTCCCTGAGCGCCCAGATCAAGGCTGCGTCCTCCATGATGGGGAGCTCGGGGTAGCCTCCTGACGTCTGGAAGTCGGCCTTCCAGAGAAAGATGCCCTGGTCGCCATAGGGAAGCTGCAGGCAGCGGGAGCGCAGGTTGGCGCCAGACTCCATGATCTTGAGGGCGAAGTTGTCCTTATCGAAGCCGAGGCTGAAGGCCCCGGCCACTGTACGCGGGTCGGCCAGCGCCGTTCGGATGTCCTGGTCAAAGCCTGCCGGGAGACGCGAGTCGGCATGGAGGAAAAGCAGGATATCGCCGGTGGCGTACCGCGCCCCGGCATTCATCTGGGCCGCCCGGCCCGGTCCGGCAGGGATCACGTGGGCGACATGCGCAGCAGCCACAGCTACGGTCCGATCACGGCTGCCGCCGTCCATGACGAGAATCTCGATGTTCGCCCCACGCACCAGAGGTGCGAGAGTTTCCGCAATGACGCCCTCCTCGTTGAGGGCCGGGATGACCACCGAGATCAGAGACGATCCCTGCTGCATGACCTCTTCCCAGAGGGGGATGTCTTCCAGGCGGTCGATGTCGGGCAGGCGTTCCAGGAACGCCGTGGCGAGGCCCGCTTCTTGAGCCTGGGCGAGGGTCTTTGCGAGGACCCGGCTATCTCCCCAGGTGATGCCGTGAAACATCGATGCGCGGGGTTGCTTCAGGCCGATGAGGTAGTATCCGCCGTCGAGTGCAGGCCCGAAGACACAGTCGTGCGTAGTAAGCCGGTCGAAGGCCTGCCGGAGGATCGAAGGCGTGATGCTCGGGCAGTCGGTGCCGATGAGAACCATGCGCCTGTATCCGCGTTCAAAAGCCGATCGAAAGGCGCTCAGCATGCGTTCTCCGAGGTCGCCCTCGACCTGCTCCCGCACTGCGAGATCGTGGCCGAACATCCGCTGCACGCTCGCTGTATCGCCGCCGTCGCACTGGACCTCCATGGCTATGTCCGGCCGCAGCTCCCGGACGATAGCCAGCGTGTGGCGTGTCATTTCCCGCTGTAACCGGGTCGCCCCGGCTGCACCGAGGGCGGGGATCAGACGCGTCTTGGCTTTGCCGGGCGTCGGGAAACGCATGCAGACGATGAGCACATCACGCACAGGGTGGGAGAGATCAACGCCTGACGTCAGGAATTCAGGGTGCATATCCATCGCAGGCTCATCAAGGTTTCGGTTTCCCGGTTGCGTGCGTGCCTTCCAGCCGCCGCCGCGCGGAGCGCACGAGGAAGAAGACGAGCACGGCTACGGCCAGGCAGATCGCGATGAGCATCCAGGGGACCTTGCCTTCGGCGATCCACTTGACCAGGGCATCCGCACCCACGACATAGAGCACGGTCCCCGGGAGCATGCAGAGCCAGGACCAGAAGACATACGTCCAGAACCGCACTTTGGTGAGGCCGAAACCGTAATTGAGGACATTGAACGGGAAGATCGGGACGAGCCGCGTCAGGGCCACGATAACTGCCCCATGCGTTTCGCTGAGCTCGTCGAGACGCTGGAAGCGGGGGTTGTCCTTGAGCAAGCCGACCACGGCCTCACGGGCGAGATAGCGGGCGACAAGGAAGGCGAGGGCTGCGCCTAGAGTCGAGGCGAGACTGACCAGCATAACCCCCTTGATTGAGCCGAACAGGGCGCCGGCGATCACGGTCAGCGCTAACCCGGGCAGGGCCGCCACCGTAGCGGCTGCATACACAAGGATATAGACGAAAGGACCCCAGGCGCCAAACGCAGCGATCCAGTCCCGCAGGGCGTTGAGCTTCTGCCCTACGCCAAAGACGCCCGCCAGGATGAAAACGGCGCAGACGGCACCGATGAGGACCAGGGGTTTCCACCAGCCGGCTGCCTTCCGATGCGAAACTCGATCCGTGCTCACGCTACCCACGCTGCACGCTTCATTGCGTGGTGAAGCGCCGGCGGATCTCTTCCATGCGCTTGCGGTTCACCCCCAGGTCCGAATACCCCAGGCGTGAGGCAGAGCGGAAATGGATGGTCTGGGTGGCATCATCGAGGAAGAACTCCACGTCGTCGACAAAACGGAAGATGGCCGAAGAGAACTCCACATGCAGATAATTCTCCGTGGCAATGACGATCTTCCTCCGTGGCATGGACTGGATGGCCGCCGTGAGTTTCCGCATGGCCTCCTCCCTGGATGTCGAGTATTTTAAGGGTTCGATGCGATGCTTGGCGTCGCGCGCCTCGGTCGAGACGCAGTTGGGGGAATCCGGGCAGGGGGCCAGCTCCCCGCTTTTCACTCCCAGATTGTTGGGCCGTGTGCCGGTACAGCCGAGCAGCACGAGCGAAGCTGCCATGAGCAGGGAAAAACGTTTCAAGTCCATAGTGCCTCCTTTCCGCGGTCATATGTCACGAGGCAGGCATACCAGAGTGCACAAGCTATTATAATCCGTAGATGTCCCCCGTGCAACAGGCAGCGCTCCATATGGCACCTTGGCTGCTTGGAAACGCTTCACCGCAACAGCAGGAGCAAAGGCCTGCAATGCCTTGCTTTCCCTTTGTTGTGCCTTATATTTCCTTCCGAGGAAGAAAGGAGTGCCGATGAAGAATTTCGATTATGACCTGGGGATACTCGGCGGCGGAGCGGCCGGGCTTACGGCGGCGGCCGGGGGGGCGCAGTTCGGGGCCAAGACCATCCTTATCGAGAAGTCCGACAAGCTCGGGGGCGACTGTCTGCACGTCGGCTGCGTGCCCTCCAAGACCCTCATCCGTACGGCAGGGATCTGGGCCCTGGCGCGGCGGAGCCGCGAATTCGGCCTGTCCGAACTCACGCTGCCGCCGGTGGACTTGGGGGCGGTCATGGACCGGGTGCAAACGGTGATCGCCAAGATCCAGCAGCACGACTCGCCGGAGCGTTTCTGCAAGCTGGGGGCCGAGGTGCGCTTCGGGACGCCGCGTTTTGTGGACGACCATACGGTCGAGGTGGGCGGAGTCCGCCTTACAGCCAGGACCTGGATCGTGGCCACGGGCTCCAGTCCGGCGCTGCCGCCTGTGCAGGGCCTGGCCGATGTCCCCCCCTGGACCAACGAGACCGTGTTCCGGCAGCGCACCCTCCCGGGCCGCCTCATCGTGCTCGGCGGCGGACCCATCGGCCTCGAAATGGCGCAGGCCTTCGCCCGCCTTGGTTCGCAGGTCACCGTCGTGGAATTCATGGACCAGATCCTTGGTCCCGAGGATACCGACATGGCCGAGATCATCAAGGTTCGCCTGCTCGCGGAGGGGGTCCGCATCCTCACCGGTACCAAGGCCGTCAAGGCTGAGCGGCAGGGCTCAGCCGTCCGGCTCACGATCGGTCCGGCCAAGGGCGAGGGGCCATCCGCTACCATCGAGGCCGATGCCCTGCTCGTAGCCGCCGGGCGCAAGCCCAATACCGACGGTCTAGGGCTGGAGGCCGCCGGTATTGAGTTCAACCCGCGCGGCATCCCCACCGATGCCCGGCTACGCACCAACGTGAAACACATCTACGCCTGCGGCGATGTGAACGGCCAGCTCCCCTTCACCCACGTCGCCGGCTACGAAGGCGGCATCGCCCTGGTCAATGCCATCCTGCACCTGCCCCGCAAAGCGGATTACACCAAGATCGGCTGGTGCACCTACACCGACCCGGAGGTGGCGAGTATCGGTCTCAATGAGAAACGCGCCCAAAAAGAAGGCATTAAGTATCGGGTGTTCGAGGAACAGTTCGTCGACAATGATCGGGCCCTGGCCGAGGGCGAACCGCTCGGCAAGCTCAAGCTGCTCGTCGGCCCCAAGGGAGAACCTCTGGGCTGCCAGATCATCGGCTCGCACGCAGGCGAGCTCATCCACGAGTGGATCATTGCACTTCACGCCGGGGTCAAGCTCTCCACCCTGGCCGCGGCCGTGCACGTCTATCCGACGCTCTCCGAGATCTCCAAGCGCACCTCCGGCGATGTTTTCAGCGCTAGGATCTTCGGTGAGCGCACCAAGGACGTGCTGCGTTTCCTGTTCAACCTCAAGGGCCGCGCCTGCTCCCTCCCGGAAGGCCAATAGGAAAAGCCCACCCCCCTCGAGGGCGGGCTAGAACCTTCGGTATGGAATGGGCAGGCCTGCCTGGTTCGTTGCCTAGAAGAGGAACCATCGGGGGGCTCGTATTGAAAGCTGCCCCGCCCTCAGATATGAATCTCAACGATATCCCCGTCCTGCATCACATGGTCGCGC
This sequence comes from uncultured Bacteriovoracaceae bacterium, assembly GCA_964353605.1. GTDB lineage: Bacteria > Desulfobacterota > Desulfomonilia > UBA1062 > UBA1062 > CAYGXB01. Next base: position 3,749 of record CAYGXB010000052.1, on the reverse strand, counting down.
TGGACCATCTGGCCATCATGAGCCGACGTGCTCCAGATGCGCGCGTACTTGAGCTTGACGAGAAAATCCTTGTGGATCCTGCCCGCCAGTTCCTCCAGCGTGCTGTTCCTGGGGATCACGAAGGGCTCGTCCAGATCAGGGTCCTTGCCGGGGTTTTTGGAGTATACCCGGATGACTCCGGCCATGTCGTAGAGAGCCTTCAGGAAGGCATCCAGGTGCTTGGTATTCAGGATTGAGATGGGAAGCGCCGGCAGCCTGAGATCGGTCAGTTCCAGGTAGGTCTGGAAATCCTCTTCCTGTTTTGGGCCATCCACCTTGTTCACCACGATGAAGACCTTTTTGAAGAACACGGGCCGCTTGATTTCCTCGGGCACCGTGACGCCCTCGGGAAAGATCCGGAAGGATTCAAGGAGCGAGAGGATGTCCTCGTGCTGCTCGATGGGGTCTGCGGCGATATCCAGCAGGATGACCACGATGTCGGCCCGGCGTATGAGGTCCGCCAGCAGCGGGTCGGTATACTCCCGGGTGATGGGCGGTGTATCGACGAGTTGGAACTGGATGTTCTCGAAGGGCGCCATGCCGGGGGTGGGCTTGTGGGTGGTGTGGGGGAACGGCGCGACCTCGGGCTCGGCATTGGTCAGGGCCGCAATCAGGGACGACTTGCCGGAGTTGGGAGGGCCGATGACGATCACCTGGGCGGCGCCCTCCTTGTCGATGGAGAACATACTCTTCTGCCTGGCGGCACCCTTTTTCTTCTGGGCCTCCTCCCGCTGCTTGGAGATGCGGCGCTTGATGTCGGCCTGCATCTTGTCCGTGCCCTTGTGCTTGGGGATGAGGGCCAACATCTCCTCCAAGGCCTCGATCTTTTCCTCGACGGTCTTGGCCTCGCGGTAGCGCCTCTCGGCTTCCAGATAGTTCGGCGTCAGATTGGCGGGCATAGGTTTATCGTCCTGTCAGTACCATAACAGCATCCATGGTACTTTAGACCCCTTTACACCAAAACCCATAAAAATCCAATCCTTGAACGCGTCGCATGCCCTCCATGGCCGGAGACGTCCCTTGTGAAAAAAGAATCTCGCACCCTCCCCTTGGTCTCAAGGGGTGACGGAGCCTTCGGGGCGGGATGGGCAGGCCTGCCAAGGACCATCGCTGTGTGGGACGGGGTCACTTCGGGCGAGCTTCACTGCGCGAAGGCTCGTTGGCAGAGCAGCCATGACAGCATGTGGGCGCCGGCAGCGTTTGTTGCACCGGGAATTGAGAAACAACGCACCCCCATAGGGCGACCCCGCTGTTTTTCCCCGCGGCCGCCCCCATCGTTGCTGCCTGGAGGGCTTGCGAGGAAGTGCAACCTGTGGTAAGATGTGGCAAATCAATGCGGAGGTGAAACGATGTGGCGTATACTCGTTTGCCTGTTGATCATCGTTGTTCCGTTCCCGGCTTATGCCGATTATGCGACCAGCCAGAAGTTCCTGGGCCAGTTCATTTCGCTCAGGACGTATTACAATGCCAGTACGAAGATCGATTTCGTCCGGCATAGGAACTACCAGTTCGAAGAATCGCAGATGCTCTCCTTCCAGGACCGGCTGGACGCCACCTTCCGGGTGGCCCCGGGGCTGGCGGACTCGCACCTCGTCTCGCTCGAAGCGCTCAACCTGCCGGGCTATTTTCTCAAGACCGGCCCTCGAATAAGCGATCACATTTACTCGCTGAAGCTCGAACAAAATCTGGGCAACCCGCAGTTCGCCGCAGAGGCCACCTTCGACATCATGCCCGGCTTGGAGGGCAGTGCGGACGGAACCTTTTCCTTCGAGAGCTTGGCCCACCGGGGTTTTCATATCAGCGTGTACGGTGTTACCTTTATAACATGCATATCGGGATATGACAAAGCGAGGAAAAGCTTCCTGGTCACCTATCCCCAGGCCAAACTGTGCTCCTTCCAGTCCACCAACTACCCGACGTATTTCATCCGGCACCGCAATTTCGAGGGCGAGTTGACCGTGGTCAACCCCATCGACGAGCGCGACGCCACGTTTGCCCTCCTGCCGAGCCGGTACGGCAATACGTCCAGCGCGCCCATGGTCTCGCTCGAAGCCCTCAATTTCCCGGGTCAGTTCCTCCGGCACCGCAACTTCCGCATCATCCTCACCCCGCTGGCGGGCGGTACGGACGTGTCGGATGCCTCGTTCGTCCTGCGCCCGGCCCTCAACAGCGGTGGACCCAACTGGATCTCTTTCGAATCGCTCAACTTCCCCGGTTACTTTCTGCGGCACCGCAATTTCAAGCTCTACCTCGAACGCAACGACGGCAGCCCACTCTTCAAGAACGACGCCAGCTTCGGCCTGAGCCAACCCAAGGCGAACGTGCCGTAGGTGCAATGACGAAAGTATGTAATGCTAATGGTGGGTAATGGGGTCGAGCCCTTTTGCTTGTATTTCGTTGCAGATCGCCAAAGGGCAATGCCAGCAACGAGACCTGGCCCTCCATTCTCAAGTTAAAAGTCTGTATTTTACGGTCGTCCCTTATATTCCGTAATCCAAGAATGTTGATGAGGAGGATGGTGTGAAAAAGATCTTTCAGATTGCCGTGGTTTTGTTGTTGCTAACCCTGATGGCGGGCTGTGCATCCTTCAAAGCGGGCATGTACAACTATGCGATCTCCGGCGCGCGTTCCAAGGCAGGCCTGAAGCCCGGCTTTGTAAACATCGATGGACAGACACTCGCCTACCTTGAACGGCCGGGAAGCGGCGAAACCATCGTGCTCATCCACGGATTCGGGGCGAACAAGGATAACTGGATCCGTTTTGTGCGGTATCTGCCGCCTGAATACCGCGTGATCGCCTTTGACATGTCCGGCCATGGAGACAGCAGCAAGCTTAATGACAAGACCTATTCGATCGACTTCATGACCTCGAGTTTTGCTCAGGCGGCCAACGCGCTGGGGCTCTCAAAGTTCCACATTGCCGGAAGTTCCATGGGCGGAAACATTTCTCTGCTCTACACGGCCCAGAATCCGCAGCGGGTTGTCTCGATGTGCCTCTTGGATACGGGCGGGCTCTCAGCGGTAAGTCCACAGCCCAGCGATCTCCAGTTGGCAGTGGCAAAGGGGCAGAGCCCCCTCACCCCCACATCGGAAAAGGAATTCTCAGAACTGATGAAATACGCCTTTTACAAAGAGCCGTTCATTCCATGGCCGATCACCTCGGTCATGGCCGAGAAGTCTGTTGAAGCAAGCGCCTTCAACCAGAAGATCTGGCGGGACATCAACGCTCACCCCACGGATGTTGTCCCCCTGCTGCCCGGGCTGCACTTGCCGGTTCTCGTCATCTGGGGCGACAAGGATAGGATCCTCCACGTATCCACAACCGAGGTGCTGAAACGCTCGCTGCCCGATGCTGAGACGATCATCATGAAGGACTGCGGTCACGTACCCATGCTGGAGAGGCCTCAAGAGACAGCTGAATACTATGCCGCCTTCCTGAACAGGCACAAAAAACCCCTCCAATCCCCGTGATCCGGCCGGCAAAGGAGGTGCAGTCACTCCATGGGGGATCGCCGGGGTCAGCCCTTAACGGTTTCAGCAACAAGGCGTCGGCTTTTGACAAAATTGCCTGAGATTGTTTTTTAACATTGTCACATGCCAAGGCTAACACATTTTGTTCATAATTTTTTTGGTATGTGACGATATTCTTTATGCAGGTTCTACAAGTTTCATTCCCAATAGAACCTCCTCATTTTGCAGGTCGCCAAAGA
>CAYGXB010000051.1:0-13040 GCA_964353605.1 uncultured Bacteriovoracaceae bacterium | reverse complement strand
GAGGTAAATTTAAAAAAAAGGGGGGGAAGGGGGATAAACATGAATATATACGGCAGCAGGGTAAATGATGAGAGAAGGGGTATCGATCGAGATGATAGCGCCGCAGCGGGCTCAATTCTGAAAAAGAGGTAAGTAACATGGAAACAACCTTGGTGCTCATCAAACCAGATGCCGTTGAGCGCGGCTTGATAGGCAGGATTATCGCGCGGTTTGAGGAAAAGGGCCTGAGGATAACAGGGATGAAAATGCTGAAGGCTGATAAGACGCTCCTCGCGGAGCACTATGCTCACCTTAAGGAAGAGCCCTTTTTCCCAAAAATAGTTGAATTTATGATGTCAGCCCCAATTATTGCGCTCTGTATTGAAGGGCTGGAGGCGGTAAATGTAGTCAGGGCGATGTGTGGTGTGACAAAGTCCAGGGAAGCCGCACCTGGGACGATACGTGGCGATCTGGCGATGAGCATTCGATCAAACCTCGTCCATGCTTCGGACAGCCTTGAGACAGCAGAGAAAGAACTCAGGCGCTTCTTCTCTGACGAGGAGATATTCCCCTATGCCAAAATGCTTGAACGAATCATATACATCGATAAAATATGATTTTATACGACCGGGAGAGACCCTTGCGAGTCTCTCCTGCGGCGATCTGCATATCCTGCAGAAGAAGGACGGCTATAGATTTTCCTTCGATGCCTACCTGCTCTCGGCATTCGTGGAAGAAAAGCCGGGCACGGCTGTGGTTGAAATAGGCTCTGGTTCGGGTGTCGTGGCAGTCCTCCTGGCGGGCATGAAGAGACTCAGGATAACCGGGGTGGAGGTGCAGGCGGATCTCGCGGAGATTTCACAGCGGACGGTTGCCCTCAATGAGCTCGCAGATTGGGTAGATATCGTTCCCGGTGACATCAGGGATTATGCCGGAAAGAGGGTGACGGCGGTGATCACGAATCCACCGTACCGACCGATGCATGCAGGGCGCCTCAACCCGGTTAAGGCCAAGGCGATCGCACGCCATGAGGTGCTCCTGGATCTCGAAACCATGCTTGCAAGCGCATATGCCATCTTGCACAAGGGCGGGCGCTTCTATTGCATATATCCGGCATGGCGTATGGCTGACCTGTTCTCCTCGCTGCGCGAGCACAAGATAGAGCCGAAGCGGATGGTCATGGTCCATTCAACGCTGACACAGAGGGCTGAGCTTATACTGGTGATGGCGGTCAAGGATGGGGGCCGGGAGCTCAAGGCCGGGCCTCCTTTTTCTGTCTACGGCCCCGATGGAGCATATTCGCGTGATATGGAGAAGGTTTTCAGCCAGCTCAAGATGCCAAAAAGCCATTGACGGTGGGGGCAAATACATGTTGATATGGGTGTAGAATGGATATAGAAAGGATAGCGCATGAAGGTTGAGATCCGGGATGTAACCAGTACCCGAAAAGAGATGGAGGTCTTTATTCCAAAAGAGGACGTCCAGAAATTCAGTGATGAAATCTATCACGAGATAGCGACAGGCATGGCTGTAAAAGGCTTCAGGAAAGGCAGGGCCCCGCGACATATCCTCAAGATGTACTATGGCGATTATATCAAAGGCGAACTTACCAAAAAGCTCGTGAACGAGAACTTTGAAAAGGCGGCGAAGGAGAAAGAGATCTTCGTGGTCTCCATCCCTGAGGTGGAAAATGATGAACCGAAGGAGGGTGAGGATTTCAAGTTTGTGGCCAAGTTCGATGTCAAACCAGAAGTCAAGCCCGAGAAATATACCGGCTTGGAGCTGAAGCGCATCAAGTATGATGTCAGGGATGAGGATGTAGATCTGGTTCTGGTTCGACTCAGGGAATCCTATGCCAACATTGCGGATGTGGACGCCCCGGATTATGAGGCGGCAAAAGGAGATTACGTCATTATCGACGTGAAAAGCGATGAGTACCCGAAGATGAACCGTGACAAGATGACGGTCGAGGCGGGGTCCCGGAGCTTTATCCCCGGACTTCAGGATGCCGTGATTGGCATGAAGGCCCAAGAGGAAAAGGATGTGGAGGTTGCTTTTCCGCAGGATCACTTTATGGAGGAGATGCGGGGCAAGACCGCTCGGCCGAAGATATTCGTGCACGCTATCAAACAGAGGATCCTGCCGGAACTAGATGACGAGTTTGCCAAGAAGGTACGGGAAGACGTCGATGGAATCGAGGCCTTGCGGAAGGTGGTCAAGGATGAACTCCTCATAAGAGCCGAGGAACGATCCCGGAACATGATTGAGCGGGATATCGTGGAGAAGCTCATCGATGCGAACAAGTTCGACATCCCCGAATCCATGGTGAAACTGCAGGCGGCCCTCATGATTCAGGGCATGGCCCACAGGTTCTCCGCCCAGGGGATTAGGTTGCAGGACGTCTATCCTGATCCCAGTGAGCTCAAGCAAGAGACCATCGCATCGAGCGAACGGACTCTACGGCAGACGCTCCTGATCGAGGCCGTTGCAAAACTGAGCGGAATAGAGGCTTCGGAAGAGGATCTCGAAAGGGAGATCGAGGCAATGGCCAAGCGCTATAACCTGGCGATGGAGACGGTCAGGAAAGGACTCGAAGAGAAGAACAAGATCGAAGAGGTCAAGTTTACTGCCCTGGAGAAAAAGGTATTCGATCATATTATCGCAAATTCACATGTAACCGAAGAGATTGAAAGGATGGAGGAAGCTTCCGTATGACGCTGATTCCGATTGTAGTGGAGCAGACAAACCGGGGTGAGCGGTCGTACGATATCTATTCGCGGCTGCTCAAGGACAGGATCATCCTCTTGGGCAGCGAGATCATTGATGATATTGCCAATCTTCTTGTGGCCCAGTTCCTTTTCCTGGAGTCGGAAGACCCCGACAAGGATATCTTCTTTTACATCAATTCACCCGGCGGGTCCGTGACGGCAGGTATGGCGGTCTATGACACCATGCAGTACATTCGGTCGAAGGTGAGCACCATCTGCGTCGGCCAGGCGGCTTCCATGGCGGCTGTTCTGCTTGCAGCCGGAGAACCTGGTATGCGTTATGCATTACCGCATTCCAGGATACTCATACATCAGCCCCTAGGCGGTGTGCAGGGCCAGGTGACCGATGTGACGATACAAGCAAACGAGATGTTGCGGCTGAAGGAGGAATTGACACGGATCTTGGCACATCACACAAGACAACCAGAGGAAAGGGTCGGGAAGGATACCGAACGGGATTTTTTTATGACCGCCCTGGATGCGAAGGAGTATGGTATCCTCGATCACGTGATCACCAAACGGCCGCCGCCGTCAAGCGAAGGGGAGGAGAAGGCTCATGCCAAAGATAAATGACCATTTCAGGCCTGGATTGCGCTGTTCCTTCTGCGGGAAGTCGCAGGAGGAGGTGCGTAAGCTTATTGCTGGACCTGATGTCTACATCTGTGACGAGTGCATTGCCCTGTGCAATGAAATCTTATCGGAAGAGGAAGGGGAGTACACTCATTTCAGCGCCGCTTCCCATATCCCGAAGCCTTCTGAGATCAAGGCCGTACTCGATGAGTATGTGATCGGACAGGAGCGTGCCAAGAAGATTCTGTCCGTCGCTGTGTACAACCACTATAAGCGAATCGAAGCGGGGACGAACGTCGGCGGGGTGGAGATCAACAAGAGCAACATCCTCCTCATCGGTCCCACCGGATCAGGCAAGACACTATTGGCCCAAACACTGGCCAAGATCCTCGACGTGCCCTTCACGATCGCCGATGCCACGACACTTACCGAAGCCGGATACGTGGGTGAGGATGTGGAGAACATCATCGTCAACCTTCTCCAGAATGCTGATTATGATATCGAGCGGTGCCAGAAGGGGATCGTCTATATCGATGAGATAGACAAGATCGCCTCCAGAGGCGATAATCCCTCCATAACACGGGATGTGAGTGGAGAGGGTGTCCAGCAGGCCCTTTTGAAACTCATCGAGGGGACGATGGCATCCATCCCGCCCAAGGGAGGCCGCAAACATCCGCAACAGGAGTTCATCCGCGTGGACACGACCAACATCCTCTTCATCTGCGGCGGGGCATTTATCAGCCTGGACAAGATCATATCCCAGCGGCTCGACAAAAAGACCATCGGGTTCGTCGCGGATATCAAGGGCAAGAAGGAAAAGGACATCGGCGAGATCTTAAAGAATGTGCAACCGGAAGACCTCATCAAGTTCGGTATGATACCGGAGTTCGTCGGCAGGATGCCGGTCATTTCCACACTCCACGAACTTGATCAGGATGCTCTCATCACCATCCTCACCGAGCCGAAGAACGCCCTGGTAAAACAGTATCAGGCCCTCATGAAACTTGAAGGCGTCGACGTGACCTTCAGCAAGGATGCGCTCAAGGCTATTGCGGAGCAGGCCATGAAGCGCAAATCGGGCGCGCGCGGTCTGCGCTCCATCATGGAAGGCGTCATGCTCGATATCATGTACGAGATCCCGGACTTAGAAGGGGTGAAGGAATGCCATATCTCGCAGGATGTCATCTTAAAGGGCAACTCCCCCATGATCGTGTATGAGCGCAAGACATCTCAGGCATAACAATTGCATAGTCATGGGGTTCGACAAAGGGGCATGTATATCTGGGAAATGTGATAAATCCTGCATTTGGGGTATTGACAGCTAAAATAAATGCTGTTAGGTTTTACGCGGATGTGGGAAAAATCAAATCTGATAGGAGGTATACTTTGACAAAGACGGAATTAATATCGGTTGTGTCGGGCAAGGCAGGGATCCCAAAGGCGGCAGCAGAGAAGGCGATTAACGCTATGACGGCGGCCGTCACCCAGGCACTTTCCAAGGGTGACAAGGTTACCTTGGTCGGTTTCGGGACATTTGATGTTGCCCAGCGGGCAGCACGGACGGGTGTCAACCCAAGAACGAGGGCGGTCATCAGAATAAAGGCATCCAAATCTCCGCGTTTCAGAGCTGGGAAGGCCTTTAAAGAGGCAGTCAACAAGAGATAAAAAAAGATCAGGGCGGGTAGCTCAGCGGGAGAGCATCGGCCTTACAAGCCGAGGGTCACAGGTTCAAACCCTGTTCCGCCTACCATTGAGATAGAATCAGCACGGGGGCGTAGTTAAGACGGTTATAACGCCGGCCTGTCACGCCGGAGGTCGCGAGTTCGAGTCTCGTCGCTCCCGCCATGACATGATCCATATCGCCTAAATATGGTGATGTGGATCTTTTTTGTCTGCGGTGTGCGCAATTGGGTCCGGGGATTTTATCGCTTGTATATTGCTTTCATTGAATATCCCCTTATATCGGATATTGCGGATATTGGAGGATCAAGGAATGATGAACAGTCGGTGTCTGGCCCTCTACTCCGGTGGTCTTGACAGCATCGTGAGTGTCAAGCTCATGCAGGACCAGGGCATCGATGTCATCCCCCTGTATTTTGCAACCCCATTTTTCGGATTGCCTGCCTTGCTGGACCCGGAACTCTTCAGACAGGGGCATTTGAAAAACTATAACATTCAAATCCACCTCATCGATTACACCGATGACTTTATCGAGATGATTGCCAAGCCATTGCACGGTTTCGGTAAACACCTGAACCCATGTATCGACTGTAAAATAGGCATGCTAAAAAAGACGCACACCCTCCTCACGGCCATGCATGCTTCATTCGTCATTACCGGTGAGGTCCTTGGTCAGCGGCCCATGTCACAGCGGAGAGACGCCATGCATATTATCGAGCGGGATTCCGGACTGAAGGACATTCTCCTCAGACCTCTGTGCGCTCATCACATGCCGCCGACATTGCCGGAACGAATAGGCATCGTCAACAGGGGCGCACTCCTCGAGATAGCCGGGAGGGGCAGGAAGATCCAGGAGGATCTCGCCCGTTCCTATGGAATTACAAACATCCCGACACCGGCCGGCGGATGCCTTCTCACGTATGAACAGATCGCCGCAAAGGTGCGGCAAACATTCGAACGATGCGCCCCGCAATTGCCAAGCCGTTATGATATCCTGCTCGACGTGGTGGGGAGAAAATTCATGCTCGATGCGGTAACCGTGCTCATGGTCTCACGTAATGAACACGAAAACAATATTACCTGCAGGTTGACCTGCCCGGGCAATATCTTTCTCAAGATTGCGGGGATCCCAGGACCGCTCTGTATTCTCCGAGGGAACATTACCAGGGAGAACCTAGAGAAGGCCTCCAGTATCTGCCTCAGGTACAGCAAAGCACGAGGTAAATCCATGTTCAAGGCTCTCTGGGGCATTACCCCGTATGCAATGGACCAGTCAGTGGATACCCGGATATTGAGTGATGATGTCATCAAGGGTTTTCAGGTCGAAGGAAACAGATCGCGCACATAATGAGGCATAAAATGTCATACTTTCTCTGCGTCATCGGTATGGTCTTAATAATTGAAGCGATCCCCTATATCGCATTTCCCAGGTGGATAAAGTTGCTCGCTCGGTATATCGAGAACGTACCGGAGAAGACCCTACAGATTATCGGCTTCTTGGCGGCCTTAACCGGTCTTGGTTTCATCTATCTGGGCCGACATTGCGGAATGTAAATGGAACTGAAGGAATTTCATTACGATCTTCCGGATGAGCTTATTGCTCAGTATCCCATGGAACGTGGTACGGAGCGCCTTATGGTAGTTGAGTGCGGACGCGGATGTTTTCAGCACAAGATTTTCTCGGATCTCACGGACTACCTGAGAGCTGGGGATTGTCTCGTTCTGAATGACACACGTGTGATCCCGGCACGGTTCATAGGGGAAAAAGCCACCGGAGGCAAGGTTGAACTGCTTCTGCTCAAAATGCACGCCCCTGCAAGATGGGATTGTCTGATCAAAGCTGCGAAACCACCGCGGGTGGGTGCGGCTTATCATTTGGGAGAAGGTCTGATTGCGACGGTGGAAGCAAAAAAAGATGAAGGTTACCAAGTTGCCTTCAACAGGCCCGACCTCCTGTCTGTCCTGGGTGAAACACCCTTGCCGCCTTATATCCACAGAACGCCTGATACAAAGGACAGAGAGACCTATCAGACGGTATATGCCAGACATGACGGTTCGATAGCCGCCCCGACGGCAGGTCTGCACTTCACTTCCGATCATCTCGAGCGATTGAAGGCCAAGGGGGTCGTGCTTGCCTTCATTACTCTACATGTCGGTCCCGGTACCTTTATACCGGTCAGAACTGAGAGGATCGAGGATCATCGCATGCTTGCAGAGGAATTCAACATCCCTGACGAGGCGGCAGTGACGATAAACCATGCCCTGGATGAGGGCAGGCGTATCGTTGCGATCGGCACTACGACGACCCGTGTCTTGGAACATATCATAGTGCAAAAAGGAAGGATGATCCCCGGATGGGGATCATCCGATTTGTTCATCATCCCCGGATTTACCTTCCGGTGTGTGAGCGCCTTGCTTACGAATTTTCACCTCCCCTGTTCGACGCTGTTCATGCTCGCTACCGCTTTCGGGGGGTACGATCTCATCAGGGCAGCCTACCGGGAGGCGATAAAAAAAAAATACAGGTTTTTCAGTTATGGCGATGCAATGCTCATCCTTTAAATTCGATCTGCTGCGTACCTATGGGCAGGCCAGACGCGGCAGGATGCAAACCGCACACGGATGGATAGATACCCCGGCCTTCATGCCAGTCGGGACACAGGCCACGGTCAAGGCCGTCACCCCGGCTACGCTGAAGGCCATCGGCGCCCAGATCATCCTTGCCAACACCTACCACCTCCATATGCGGCCGGGCGAGGAGGTCATCGCAAGCATGGGCGGGCTTCACACATTCATGGGATGGAACGGCCCCATCCTAACCGACAGCGGTGGATACCAGGCATTCAGTCTGGCGAAACTGGTCAAGATCAGCGACGAAGGCCTCTGCTTTGCCTCGCATATCGACGGGAGCAGACGCATGCTCACTCCGGAAAGGGCGGTGGCTATCCAGGAGGCCCTCGGTGCCGATATCATGATGTGCCTCGATGAGTGTGTCGCCCACCCCCGTGAGCGGGAATATGTCGAGGCAGCGGTGGCACGGACGAGCCTGTGGGCTAAGCTTTGTTTCGAGGCGCGGGAAAGGGACAGTGCCCTCTTCGGAATCGTCCAAGGAGGTATATACCCTGATCTGCGGCAGAGGAGTGCCGCCGAAATCGCTGCGATCTCCTTCGACGGGATTGCCGTTGGTGGGCTGTCCGTCGGAGAGGGGCATGCGGTCATGATGGAGGTCCTCGACAGCACCCTAACCCATATCCCTCACGAGCGACCTAGATACCTCATGGGGGTGGGGATGCCGGGCGATATCATCGAAGCCGTCAGCAGGGGTGTGGACATGTTCGATTGCGTTCTGCCCACCCGGAATGCCCGCAATGGAATGCTTTTCACCTGGCAGGGGAAGATATCGCTCAAGCAGGCACGTTATCGGGAGGACCCGAACCCGCCTGATGAGCAGTGTGCCTGTTATACATGCTCCAACTTCTCTCTGGCATACCTACGCCATCTTTTCATTTCGCGGGAAATCCTCTCGGCGATCCTCAACACCATCCACAATTTGCATTTCTATCTTGAATTAATGTCCAAAGTGCGGCATGCCATAGAGAAACAAACTTTGGATGATATACGAAACCAAATAAAGGAGATATACCATGATTAGCGTAGCGTATGCGGCTCCCTTTGGCGGCGGTGATCCCATGAGTTTTTTCATGAGCATCGCACCCTTGATCCTAATCTTTGTCGTGTTTTATTTTCTTCTCATTATGCCGCAACAGAAGAAGGCAAAGCAACACAAGGAGATGCTCGCCAACATCGATAAGGGCGATGATGTGGTGACGAGCGGGGGTATCCATGGGAAGGTGGTCGGGGTAGCCGATAATGTGCTCACCCTCGAGGTGGCGGACAAGGTAAAGATCAAAGTTTCAAGGGAGTTCATCGCATATAAGAAGAGCGCAACCGAGGAAAAGAAGGGCTAAGCGGAGGGATCTATGAATAATTTCAAGCTTACGGGGATAATCATACTTATAGTCATGGTCATGGGTTTGCTCTTCGCTATGCCTACGCTCGTGAAGTTGTTCACTCCCTATAGTCTGCCTGAGCAATGGATTGGCCCCAAGAGCGAGGTGAAATTGGGTCTCGATCTCCAGGGCGGAATGCATTTGATCCTCAAGGTGGACACGAAGAAGGCCCTTGAGAGCAGGATATCGAGCCTGGCAACCGACCTCAAAGGCTTGATGGTATCAAAAAGGATCCGTTATACCAAGGTGGAGCCGCTCCCCCCAGATGGGTTGCGGGTCATGGTGAGAGTGAGCACAGATCAGAGCCAAATCACTGATCTCGTCCAGGGCGAATACCCATTCCTAACCGAGCCCAGCACCTCCACCCAGGAGGGCGCTCTCACAATGGATTTTAAAGTGAAGCCGGATGAGGCCAAGAGAATCCAGGAATCGGCTGTTTCACAGGCTCTCGAGACCATCCGGAACCGCATCGATCAGTTGGGCGTCAGCGAGCCATCTATCATCACCGAGGGCAAGGAAAGAATCAATGTCCAGCTCCCCGGGATAACCGATCCAGAAAGGGCGAAAAAGCTCCTCGGTGAGACCGCTATACTCGAGTTCAAGCTTGTCGATGAAGAACATTCCCTGAATGAGGCCCTCAATGGGGACATCCCATCGGGCAGTTATATCGCATACAAGAAGGAGGGCAATGAACCGCTCCTCTTGAGGCAACAGACCGTTCTCACCGGTGACCGCCTGGAAGATGCCCGGGTAAAGATCACCTCCACCTACAATGAACCGTATGTCGCTATCGCCTTCGATAAGGAGGGGGCGCGGATATTCGAGCGCATTACGACCGAGAACGTGGGGAAGAGGCTCGCTATCATACTGGACGGCAAGGTCTACTCCGCCCCAAATATCCGGGAACCGATCGCGGGCGGAAAGGCCATCATCGAAGGCCGGTTTAAGATGGAAGAGGCCAAGGACCTTGCCATCGTGCTGCGGGCCGGGTCGCTGCCTGCACCGGTAACGATCCTCGAAGAGCGCACAGTAGGCCCGTCTCTGGGCAAGGATTCCATCGGAAAAGGCCTCATCGCTACTGCCATCGGCGGCATTCTCGTCGTGCTCTTCATGGCCATCTACTACAAGGCTTCAGGACTGCTCGCCAACCTGGCGCTGGTCTGTAACCTGATCCTCATCTTTGCCGCCATGGCGGTCTTTAAAGCCGTTCTGACGCTACCGGGTATCGCGGGCATCGTCCTTACCATCGGCATGGCAGTGGATGCAAACATCCTCATATTTGAACGCATGCGTGAAGAGATCAGGCTGGGGAGGACACCGAAGATGGTGGTCGAGGCCGGATACAAGAATGCCCTGGCTACCGTCATAGATGCCAATATCACGACTCTCATCGCCGGCCTCGTCCTCTTCCAGTTCGGCACCGGACCGGTCAGAGGATTTGCGGTCACCTTGAATATTGGCATCCTAAGCACCCTCTTCACCGCGCTCGTGATGTGCAAGTGGATCAATGAATGGATCGTAAACAATAAGAAGATCGAGCGGTTCAGTATCTAGGAGGATGACATGCTGGAGTTCATAAAACCGGGTCTATTTTTCGATTTCATGAAGGTGAAGTGGTATGCCATTACGTTCTCGCTCATTCTCAGTGCAATTGGCGTAATCAGCATAATGATAATGGGTTTTACCTATGGCATCGACTTCGCCGGCGGCACCGTGGTGCAAGTCAAGTTCTATAAATCGGTGCAGGCCGACGATGTCCGGAAGGCACTTAAAGCCATAGGTCTCGAGAACGAGCGGATCCAGAGCGTGGGTCTTCCTACGGACAATGAATTCCTGATTCGGACAGCCAAGTCCGAGGATACGGTCCAGGGTCTGTCCCAAAAGATCAAGGGAACCCTGGACAATGCCTTTGGAAGGGAAAAGGTGCAGATCAGGCGTATAGAAATGGTGGGCGGAGCGGTCAGCAAGGACATCAAGCAGAAGGGCTTCCTCTCATTGTTCTATGCCTGCCTCGGTATCCTGGTCTACATCTGGTGGCGGTTTGAGTTCAAATTCTCCGTGGGCGCTATTGCGGCCACGATACATGATGTCATTGTTGTCGTCGGATTGTTCGCCCTGCTTCGTAAGGAGGTGGACCTCACGGTGGTGGCTTCACTTTTGACGCTGATCGGCTATTCCCTGAACGATACCGTCGTGGTCTTTGACCGCATCCGGGAGAATATCCGCAAGCAGACATCACCGAATTATGACCTGGCCTACGTCATGAGCGCGAGCATCAGCCAGACCCTGAGCCGCACCATCCTCACCTCATTTACCGTCTTTCTCGTGGTGCTTGTGCTCTTCCTCATCGGCGGCGATGTGATTCATAACTTTGCTTTCACCATGCTCATCGGCACTATTATAGGCTGTTATTCCTCCATCTTCATCGCCAGCCCCATCGTGCTTTTCATGAGCAAGGCAAAGGCATGAGCAAAAGCACTCTGCACAGGGCAAACCCCAAGGAAACCCCCTGTTTTTTCACTGTGTACGTAATTGTAACCGTGGTTACAATTACGTATGCTTTTTGCGCGCACTAAATAGCTAACTAATTAATATTGTTGATATATTGTTATGGCACATTCCTTGTAGATAGGACATAAATGATGAGTTTGAAGAATATACCATGGGTACATGCGTTGATCCTCTTTGCAATGCTTGCTGCATATCCTCTCCAGGTTTATGCCGCAACTGTAAGGATAAGCTGGAACCCGAATACTGAGCCAACGGTTGAGGGCTATATGGTATATTACGGGACGGAAAGCAAATCGTACATGCAACCCCCCCTGAAAGTTAAGAACTCGACCACGATCGAGATCGGGGATCTGGACGAGGGCATGACCTATTATTTTGCTGTTACCGCATACAACGATTTAGGCGAGAGCGAATATTCCGAAGAAGTGAGCGTAACCATACCCGAGAATGACATGAGCGCCAGTGACGATAGCGGAGGCGGGGGAGGAGGCGGCTGTTTCATTGCGACCGCAGCCCTTTAACGAGAAAAAATGAGAGCGGGGCAATCCATGCAAGGGTTGCCCCGCTTTTTTATTATTCAGGAAAATCCTCTCCTTTTGCATGGCACCATATATTGCTGAGCGATAATCATCTCAAGGCGGACGAAATGCTCCTTGCGAGCACGCATGGCTTCCGTCTATAGGCGGAAATTCCCTCAAATTATGTATCCCGGTTTCTTGAAAATGCCCATACATGCCCCTATGAAAAAAAAATGCGCGAGAGGAGCCATATTATGGGTTCGAAATTCATGACCCCCCTGGAACAAGAGGAAGACGGTGAAAAGAAACTATGGAGAACATCCCGTGATGTTGCTTAAGAAGGCGGTAAATGCGTTGTTCGATGACTTCTTCATGAGCTATGAGCTCGCGCCATTATCCTCGTTCGAGGATTTCTGCCTGTTCAATCCCCGGATTAACATGTCGGACAACGGTAAAGAGCTCAAGGTCAACGTCGGACTGCCTGGAATGGACAAGGATGATATCGAGATATCTCTTGATCAACATACGCTCACGATCAAAGGAAATAAGTAGGGAGCGGATGAGGGGGATCGGACATCCTATTGCATGGAACGGGTATTCGGTGCATTCAAACGGATGATCCCCATTCCTCCTGGGATTGATCCAGAAAGAGCCGAAGTCGCCTTCAAGAAAGGTGTTTTGACTATAATCATGCCGAAACTGGCAGCATTTAGGAACGAGAAGAAAATACCCATCAAGAAGCTGTAATATGCGTTTATCATCAAAGACTTAGCATTTCATTTCCTGGATGATATGAGGATGAAAACAAGGGGCTGAAAAAGGAGAGGGTGGGGCAGGTGTATATTGTATGCTCTTGCTTGGGTGACTATACTCCTGCTTATCGGATGTAGCGGGGAGGCTTAGACTTTTCCAGACAGGTGTCTGCCGCTCCGACAAATGTAAGTGCAGCCGTGGGAAGTTGATACGTGACGTTAACCTGGGATCCCGTTTTTGACGGTACTGCG
>CAYGXB010000050.1:0-13087 GCA_964353605.1 uncultured Bacteriovoracaceae bacterium | reverse complement strand
GTCTGATCGAAAAGGACCAGGGTACAGGCGATCCCCAGCTTGCGGCAGAAGATGGCAGTGGCAAGGCCATGGTTGGTGCCGATCCCTCCAATGGTCACGATGCGTTTTTTGTGTTTTTGCATGGCATCGGCGAGGACGAACTCCAGCCTGCGGACCTTGTTCCCCCCGTAGAAAGGGGAGATCCGATCGTCCCGCTTGATCCAGAGATTGTCGTGACCAAGGTTGGTCAAGCGCTGCACCGGGGTGGGCGCTGTACCCAGATTGATGTAGCCGATTCTCTCCGCAAGGTCGGGATATTTTTCAAAGAGCAGGGGGGAAGAGAGGGGTGCGCTCATCGGATCGCCCTATCGCAGTCTTGAAATTGGAAAATGATCGTGGAATGGTAGGAGTCGCATCGGGAGAAAGGCATTCGTTGTCCTAGGCGCTTTCGTAGATGGTTTTGCCGGCCACAATGGTTTTGATCACCTTGATATGTTGTATTTCTTCCGGAGGGACCGCAATCGGATTGCGTGAGAGGATAACCATGTCCGCGCGTTTGCCAATACTGATGCTGCCCTTGACCGATTCCTCGCATTGCGCGTAAGCGGCGTCGAACGTGTACATCCGGAGGGCCTCCAGGGTGGTGATACCCTGTTGAGGCTCGAAACCCTCGCGTGTGACGCAGCATTGGATGGCATGGAGAACATCCGGGGATTCGATGGGTGCATCCGAAGCGCCGGCCATACGTATGCCCGCGTCCAGCAGCGATCGGAAGGGATAGGTCCGTTTGGCCCGTTCGCTCCCCAGGCGTTTATAGAGCCAGTGCTTTTCGGAATGGATGAAAAGGGGCTGGGTCGATACAATCAGCCCCAGGCGCGCGATTTTGGAGATCGTATCTGCATCCAGGATGGAAGCGTGTTCGATGCGGTGCCGGTGGTTTGGTAAGGGGTGCTCACGCAACAGGCGGGCATAAAGGTCGACGCACAGGCGATTGGCAGCGTCGCCGACGGCATGCACGCAGATCTGCAGGTCGGCTTGGTGTGCCGCCACCATGCGGCGGTAAATCTTGTCTGGATCGTGCATGAGGAAGCCGCGGGTATCCGGCTGGTCGGTATACGGCTCCTGCATGAAAGCCGTACACGACCCGAAGGCGCCGTCGCTATAGAGCTTGATTGCACCGATGCGGTTTTCACCCAGCCTGTCCTGGTGCAACGGGGATTGGCGAATGGCTTCGATCTGCATTGGATCGTCGGCGATGAGGATGCCGTACAGGTTGATCGGTGCGTGTTTCAGGAGCAGCTGCATGGCCGGCACATCATATGCGCCGGCGGCACCGGCAGGGCCTTCCGCGCCGGTTTGCAGCACGATGCCCGCCGAGGTTATGCCGCAGGCGGCGAGCTTCCTGAACGTGGATTGCCCGTTCTCGACATACGCCGCCATGTCTGGCATGGGTATGGCGCTCAGGACTTGCTGGGCAGCGGTTTCCCGGAATACTCCGGCAGGATAGCCGTTCGTCTCACGGTCGATGATGCCCGCCGGTGGGTTCGGCGTTGCTGCGGTGACCCCCATGGTCTCGATCGCCCGCGTGTTGGCGATGACCAGGTGAGCATCGTGCCGGAGGACGATCAGGGGGCGGTTGGGGCAGGCCTCGTCCAGATCGTGCCGGGTGGGCAGCAGGGAAGATGTCAATGCTTGTTCATCGAAATTCAATCCCACCAGCCAGGCATCGGGTGCTCCCTTTTGCGCCGCGGTACGCAATCTATCATGCAGTTCCTCGAGCGAGCGTACCCCGCCGAGGTCGACGTTCATCTCGTAGAATACCATGACCGTAGGATGCAGGTGCGTATCGATGAATCCGGGTAGGAGTGCGCACCCATGCAGGTCGATGTGCTCATAATCTTTCCCCAAGGCGCGGCGACACGCTGATGCGGAGCCGACCGCGACGATAGTGCCTTCTCTGACCGCTGCCGCCTCCGCGCGAGGTCGCGCCTTGTCCATCGTGTATATTTCGCCGCCAGCATATATTTGGCCAGCTTCAAGCATCATCTATCGACCTCGCGTGCTTTGTGATAACCGGTGCAATACGTGCTACTATTTAAGGGGCAATACCGACCCGATAGCCCCGAGCAGATATCCTCCAATGACAATGTATCTGAAGGCTGCACCCCCCCAGAAACCCAGGCTGAATACCGGTTCTCTGCCATCGCTTTTCTGCCTGCATCTCTTCAATGCCGGAGGAACCAAGATAGCCAGGAGTACGGCCGTTGCTCCACCGGCATAGCGCATGAAATCCAGGAAACCGGCAAAGCCGGATATAGACATCAGGAAGGTGGGCAAAGTCGCCACGAGCCATGCAAGCCGATACCCCCAGTTCAAACGCTCCATGAAGATCACGGCCAGGGCGTAGGAGACAGACCAGTAGCTCGTGAGCAGGGCGAGGAAGGCAAAGATAGATCCGAGGATGAGGGCCCATTTGCCAACAGCACGGCCCCAGCCGATAATGGCGAACTCGGTCACAGGGTGCGACACAAACATTACCATAAGAGCAACGACGATCGTAAAAACGAGGTTGATCCCGATCCCGAGGAGAACCGACCATGAGACCAGGCGCTTATTCCAGGCGAGGCCTTCAGCCGCCTGGGGTACGGAAAAGAGGCAGGACAGGCAGAACATGACCATCCCGTACAGCGCCAAGACCGTCTTGAGCGAACCGGAAAAAACAGGGATCTGGTTGAAGGGTTTGCCGAAGGACCCGATGGATAGTGCCACCAAGACCAGGGCGATGCTGATGATGGCATACTTTTCGCTCAAGCCGATGGTCTTGAGACCAAAAAATACCACGCCGGCCGCCACGACATATGTCATGGTCTTCCCGGTCCAGAGCGGTATGGCAACGATATTTGTCAGCAATTCCCCGCTTCCGACAATATATCCTGCCAGCAGGGCATAGAAGGTGACCACGATGAGGGCGAAGACTAACCACATCAGTATGTTCCCCCACCAGCTCTTGATGAAAAGATACTTTCCGAATATCTCAATGAGCTGTTGGGGGCTATCGTCGCGCAGGACGACCTCCACGACCATCAGGTGCAGTAGGATACTGATGAGGTAGGCGATAATCATGATGGAAATAACGGGTACGATGCCGTTCATGGAGGCAAGGTAGGGGACGGCCATGACGCTGCCCCCGAAACCGAGGCCGGCTACCACGCATGCCGCCTCAAAAAGGGTAAGTTTCTTTTTATGATCCATCGTCGCTCATCTCCTCGGAAACAGTCTCGGGGTAGCACGCTCCGGGGTATAGGTGAACAGGCTGACCGTCACCATGCTTACCAAACTTACACCCAAGCTGATGACAATCGGCTCCAGCCAGGGGATTTTCACGAATTGTTTCAGGGCGTAAAGGCCGACGCAGACAATGGTGGCAATGATGCTGCTCGTTATCGCCCCTTGTCGCGTGGCCTTGTCCCAATACAGCGCTGCAAACACCGGGACGAATACGGCCGATACGTAGATGGCAAATGCGAGGAGCAGGATATCGAAGATCCCTTTCATGAAGAGGGCGAAAATGATTCCCAGGACCCCTACGGCCGCAATGGTCATCTTGGCGGCAATGAGCAGACCTTTTTCGCTCATTGCGGGTCGCAGGGGTTTGATGAGGTCGTTGGCGATCGTCGTGCCCGATATGAGCAAGGCCACAGAGGCCGTGCTCATCATGACGGCCATGAGCCCGGTGAGACACAGGCCTCTGAGTACAGGGGGGAGGTACAGTACCGACAGCACGGGGATGATCGCATCGGATGATCCATAGGTTTCTGCTACGTTGGGCACAAGCGTTGCCCCCAAGACCCCCAGAAGGACACAGATGATGGACCAGTAGACATAGACCCCTGCGGTCACGAACATGGAGTTCTTAATCACCTTGCTGTCTCGGGCGGCATTGGCCCTTTGCCATAGGCCCGGATCGACCAGGCAAAACGTGGAATCGATCAGAAATATGGAGATCAGATATACAGGGGAGATCCCTCCCAGGAGATTCCCTGCCTGGGGTTTCAGGAGTCCCCATATGTTTCCGATTTCCGCGGCTTGCGTTAAGACAATGGCCGGCAGGATGACTCCAATGCTGATAATCATGATGCAGGACTGGATGAGGTCTGTATAGGCAACAGCAAAAAGTCCTCCCACCATCGTGTAAAAGATGAGGACCCCTCCGGCGATGATGATGGCGGAAGTATACGTAAGCCCGAAGGCTTTGCCCACTGAGGAAAAGATCAGCCCGATGCCGATGATCTGCCCTCCAAATATGGCTATGACGGTGATGAACATCGCGGCCCCGATCGCCAGATCCATACCTTGGCCATATCGTATCCGGAGCGCATCGGGGATCGTCCAGATCCCTTGTGTGCGCAGCCGCCCGGAAAAGACGCCGAACATGATCAGACCAGCGACGTATCCCGCCCCGGCCACGACGAAAATCAAACCCACGTCATAGGCCTTGGCGGCCTTGCCGAGCGTGGAAGCGGCACCGATGCATGCCCCAACCAGGGTTCCTATCATCACGATGTATCCCAGTGACTTGCCGGCGAGGGCATAATCCGTGAGATTGCGAGACTTTCTTTGAAACCATACCCCGATGCCGAACATTACCAGCAGGTAAGAGAGAATGATGGCGATATCGATCCGGCTTATTGTATACATGGTTGTCTTATCCTCGCGGCATTGTGGTGGCAGACGTTCATTTCATTTCGATCTTGACCGTCGGTCCGGTGGCATACTTCCCCAGCGCCGCCTCATCCAGCTCAATGCCCCAGCCAGGGCCTGAAGGCACCCGTGCCGTGCCATTTTCATAGATTATGGGATCCGTGATGAGGTCGTCCTCGAACATGATATGCCCGAAGAGCTCAGGATCGTGTCCCAAGGAGTAATGTCTGGCGGCAGCAAGGTGCAGTTGTGCGGCCGAGGCGATGCCCAGGGTCTGGTTGTGGATGACGACGCCTAAGCCGCGCATCTCCGCATAATCTATGGCGCGGAGAGCATCCGTGATCCCCCCCGGCCGCTCGGAATTGATGCCGATGACGCGGACTGCATTGAGCTCGACGAGGGTGACGATATCCTGGAGCGAGAAGCACCCTTCGTGGGCCATGAGCGGGGTGGCGACATGCTTCTGGACATAGGCCATACCGAGGAAGTCAGAAACGCGCACCGGCTGTTCCGCAACATCGATGCCATAGGGCTCGATCGCCCTGATTGCCCGGACCGCATCGGCGGAGCTATAGGCCTGGTTGTAATCCACCCGTATCCGGGCTTCATCTCCCAGCAACTCCCGCGCGCGCCTGATGATCTTCACGTCCTCGGCGATGCTCTTGCCGAGCTTGAACCGGATCGTCCGCACCCCGGTCTGGCGGAAGCTGAGCGCGAGCGTGGCCATCGTTTCCGCATCCATCAAAGGTATGAGGGCCGCGATCGGCATTGCATCAAGGGCGCAACCCCCCATCAAATGACAGGCGGGAAGCCCGGTTATCCGGCCCATGAGGTCCCAACAGGCCATGTCGAGCAAGCCTTTCGCGGTTTCATTGCGGGTCACGTTGCTGTTCATGCGGGAGCGGATGCGCTCGATGTTGAAGGGGCTCTCGCCAAGTACGTACTGGGAAAGTCCCCCCTGGATCACCACGATGATCTGTTCGGGGGCCACCCCAAGCTCCGGCAGCCATACGAACTGTTCGCCGTATCCGATGCTGCCGTCTTCGGCAAAGAGCCTGCAAACGACAAAATCGCCTCCCAGCCATTCCTCTTCGGCCGGGATCATCATCCCGAGCCCTCCTGCCGGCTGCATGGCCTCCAGCACGAATTCGTAGAAAGGCACCTTCAGGGGGGTCAATTCGATGGCGCTGATGAGAGGCGAGGAATTCCTTTTGTTATCGCTATGAATATGCATAAGATACCTCCCCGCAAAAGATTGAAAAAACCGCATGCAACTAGGAGGTATTCTAGATGAATTCCATCCCCATTTTCAACAAAAATTCACACCCTCTTTTCATTTCTTCCCTGGTTGAAACCCAGAAGATGCAGAAATCCCCATCCCTGGCGGTTTGGAGGGATCTTTAGAAGACAGGGGGATGAACCGGTTCGCTGAGCGCGTGACATATGCGCATGCAAGCGCCTGGAAGAATGCTCCATGCAAGGGTGTTCGGCTCCTTCACCCTCAAAAGTGAAGGAAGGGTTAAATGGACAGTTCGTCCTCTTTCTGCTGCTTGGTCTTAACCGGCTTGATGAACAGGGAATGCCGTTTCGGGTCGGTCCCGTATCTCCGGCTTGAGAATTCGAGCCCATCGAGCATAGCCCTGGCGAATGAGGGATTCTCCTGCGCCCACTGCTTGATCTTTTCCAGCAAAGGCAGGCGGTTGAGCTTGTACTCGATGCGGTCGATGCCCTCGCCATAGGAACGTTTGCGCGCGTACATGCTGTCTATCTTGTATGTGTACTTTTCTCTCCAGACCGGGTCGATCACGCGCGAGGCCTCTTCGGAATAACGGTCGATAGCCTGCATGAGCTCCGGATCATGGAGTAACCTCTCCGCGCCATCCTCGGTGGGTTTGGCATGGAACCTGCGGCAGGCCTCCCTGAGGATTTCGGGGTTATCGATGATCATACATGGCCTCAACAGGTTGTCCGTATGCGGCTGATTCATACGGATGAAGGTGAAGAACGTTGACTGCAGGGCGTCGATAAGGTGGCAGTCCTTGATGTTGTGGGTGGAGAAGTGCGCGAAGATGCAGGGCTCGATATCGCCATTTGAATTGATATGGAGGAAGCGTCTTCCCGCCGATATGCAGCCGTTGATAGCCGGGGCATCTGCCCAGAAGTCCATGAGGTAGAACGGCTCTTGTTCGCGGTATTTTTTGATAAACTCGCCGAAACTGACCCTTTGCTGGGGGGTCGGCATGAGGCTCAGGTCAGGATTTTTCCCGACCGGCATGAAGAGGAAGTCCCAGCCGAAGACAACGCCCTGCTCCTCCCAGAACTTGAGGAATTCCCTCGACATGAGGGTGTCGTAGTTTTTGGAGGTGAGGGTGAGCGATATCCCATAGATCTGCCGGCGCTTCTTGAGCAGGGCCATGGCATCCAGCACCTTCTCGTACACGCCGTTGCCGCGCATATACGCGGTGTCTTCCCGCGTGCCGTTGATGCTGAAGGCAACCACCACGTTTTTGAGTCTATAGAGGCGGTCTGCCACATCCTCGTTTATCAGGGTGCCGTTGGAAAAGAGCTGGAAGAGGCAATCCGAGTGTTTCGCCGCCACGGTCTCGATGTCGTCGAACCTGAGGAATGGCTCCCCGCCGAGTATGGTGTAGAAGAATACGCCGAGTTCTTTGCCTTCGGTGATGATCTTGTCAAGGGTGGCAAGATCGAGATCGTCGTCCTGCCTGAAGCTCTCCGCATAGCAGCCTTTGCACTTGAGGTTGCACCGCATGGTGGGGCTGACCAGGATGCTGTAGGGAGGGCAGAAGCCGTGCTTTTCAACGGTCTCATCGGCGATCTCCATCCATTTCAGAGAACAATTGCCGAGGTAGTTGCGCACAAAGGCGCTCACCTGGCCGGGTTCTCTGGTCATGAGATTGGTAAACCAGGTGCGCGATCCTGGATTGTTGTTGGTCCACTCCATGAATGCCCTAAAGCGACCTTTGTTGCCGAACAGGGTATCCAGCGAATACAGGACCTTCATCATGGTATCAAAATGTTTTTCCGGATCTTTCTGGATATAGCGAACGATGTAATCTGCACCCTTGACGATAGCCGCTTGCTTGGATTTGTTTTTCAGGTTCTCTAAAAGTCTCATAGAGATACCCCCGTACTATTATACATAGGTATCTAAACCAGCAAAAGCAAGAGGGCAAGATTTTTTTCAAGGTACAAAACGATAAGCGCTAAAAAATCTTCACACAGACGGATGATCGCACCTTCGAGAAAGTGGTTGTCGGGGCGCGCTGTCTTCCGCCCTTCACCCGGCTCTAAAGGCTTTGCCGCTTTTCCCGAGGCCGGAATTGTGCTAATGAGGATCAATGTTGGAGAAGATACCCTTTTTGCACCGAGGCAATGCCTATCAAATCCTCATCGAGGATGACATCACCTTTACCGCCCTCCATGATATCCTGGATGAGCTCATTGATCAGAGGGCCTTTACGGTGTCTGATGAGTGCACCTTGCAGTATTCGATCGAATGTGAAGATGTGAACTATATCATTGGTGTTGACGGCATGAATGTCATTATCGTCATCAAGTGAAAGGGAGGCAGATGCTCGATATCCACCTGTGTCAGCCAGAGGGGAAGAAATCCTGCGCCGCATGTTGTGGGATCTACAATTATGCAGACAACCTCAAGCATTCCCTGCTGAAGCGGTTCGCATACCGAAGCCAGATCTTCTCAAAGGTCAGGGCCGGCTCGCTTGCCCTCGATGCCTATCGGGACATTGTCAGGCACCGGGAGGATGGGAAGAGGATATATCGGACCATCTATACCTGCGAATTCGTGGGATTCCTCAATCGAGCCAAGACCAAGGTCGGCTGTATGCTCCATCCCCTGCAGAACCAGGGCCGGGACCTCAGGGAGAAGAGCTTTTATGGCAGGGACCTCTGCGAAGGCCATTTCTGCCCGAGCTATGAGAAACTCTGTGCACACGAGGCGCGAATCGTTATCGACAGCATCGAGGACTGGTATCTCTATGGAGCGGTAATTACCGACATAGATTATGTAAAGGCCTTCTTCAAGATAGTGCAGGACGTGCTGGGGGAAGAGGTTCAGCCAGGACGAATAAAGGATAATCCTCGCTTGCAATCGTTCCTGGAAGAGTATTTCGGGCTGAAAACGGCCTGGCCGTTCAGGGATACGGCGCGGCCGCGGTTCGGGAAGTACTATTTTGTCGGTGAGGAATACGCTCTAGATAGAATCGACTACGCAACCTTAGATGCCAGCCCGTCACCGTATGACCCCATCCTTTTGAGTCTCTCTTCCCACTTCACGACCAGACAGGATCTTGATGTGGCTAACAGCATGCTCGATGTGATAATAGAAGGCTTTATACGAGAGTATGGAAGATCTGATTCATAAGATCATAGAGCTTGCCCTGGAAGAGGATGGTGAAGATGTCACCTCGCATGCCCTATTCCTGCCCGAGGACATGCTCAGGGGGGTGATAAGGGCCAAGGAACGGGGTATGATTGCAGGCGTTTCGATCGCAGAGCAGGTCTTCAAGCGCGTAGACCAGGCAACGGTTTTTGAGCGCAGGGTCTCTGACGGAGCGTTGGTGCAAGCGGGACAGAGCATTGCCATGGTCAAGGGCACGGCAAGGGCCCTGTTGAAGGCGGAGCGGGTGGCCTTGAACTTCATGCAGAGGATGTCCGGAATCGCCACCATGACTGCCCGCTATATGGAGGAGATCAGGGGATCGAAGGCATGCCTCCTCGATACAAGGAAGACCGCACCGGGAAACAGGCTCCTTGACAAGTGCGCTGTGCGCATCGGAGGCGGGATGAATCACCGCATGGGACTTTTCGATATGGCGCTCATCAAGGATAATCATATAGACCGCATCGGGTCGATGAGCGAGGCGGTCAAGAGGGTCCGGGAAAAATATCCCTCCCTCGCCATCGAGGTGGAAGCCCGCAACCTTAAGGATGTCGAGGAATCAGTGCAGCTCGGCGTGGACAGGATCATGCTCGACAACTTTGCGTTACCGGACATGCGCGAGGCTGTCAAAAGGGTCGCCGGCAGGATCCCTCTCGAGGCCTCAGGCGGGATCACCCTGGCGAATATCAGGGATGTGGCAACCACCGGAGTCGATTTCATTTCCGTCGGCGAGATCACGCACTCGGTGCGGGCACTGGATATCTCCATGACCGTCGAGGGTATGCATGGCTAAGGATCCGGCGCGCGAGGTCATAAAACAGAAGAAGCGGGAACTGGGCAGGCGCCTGGTCATCCTGGTCCATCACTATCAGAACGATGAGATCATCCCGTTCGCCGACTTTGTCGGCGATTCCCTCGAACTTGCCCGGAAGGTGCCCCAAATACCGGCAGCCGAGATCATCGTCTTCTGTGGGGTATACTTCATGGCGGAAACCGCTGTGATCCTGGCCCCGGACAAGATGGTCTTCATCCCGGACAAAACGGCGGGATGTCCCCTTGCCGATATGGCGAAGAGCGATGACGTCGCGCGTGCCTGGGATGTTCTCAAGGACCTCGGTGCGATCATCCCGATCACCTATGTGAATTCATCTGCGGCAGTCAAGGCCTTTTGCGGCAGAAACAAAGGTGCAGTATGCACGTCGGGGAATGCGAACAAAATCTTTGCGTGGGCGTTTTCTCAGGCAGAAAGAATATTCTTCATGCCCGACAAGAACCTTGGAGAAAACACCGCCCGCGCCATGGGTATCGACGAAGATGAAATGGCGATATGGGATCCTCTGGATCTGAAGGATATGTCAAGCTTCGAGAATGCTAAGGTCATTCTCTGGAAGGGCTGGTGTCCTGTACACTGGCCGGTCTTTACGGAGGTGGATGTGGAAAAGATCCGAAAGGAATACCCGGGCATCAAGGTTATCGTCCATCCGGAGTCAGATCCGGAAACGGTGCAGGCGAGCGATGCCTCGGGTTCAACCTCCCAAATCATCAAATATGTGGAATCCCTTCAACGCGATGCCATGGTCGCCGTGGGCACGGAGACTAACATGGTGAACCGGCTTGCAGAGAGCTGCCATGACATCGTGAAGGTTGTCCCCCTGAAGGAGGTTTACTGCGATGATATGGCCAAGATCACCCTGGAAAAGCTTGCCCTCTGCCTCTCTGACCTATCAAGATCAGCGCGGGTCAGGGTACCGGAGGAGATCATCAGGGATGCACGGATTGCCCTTGACCGCATGCTGAGGATATAGCCATGGCACGTATTGAAACGGAATGTCTCATCATCGGGACCGGTATAGCGGGAGCCGTCTGTGCGCTGATCGCCGCCAAGGCAGGGATCAAGGTGACCCTGGTCACCAAGCGGACCGACCCGGCTCTGACCAATACCAACCGCGCCCAAGGGGGGATTGTATTCAGGGGCAAAAAGGACTCGCCCGAACTCCTCAAGCAGGATATCCTGAGGGCAGGGAGGGGAATAAACTCCCTCGAGGCCGTGGAATACCTTGTCACCAAGGGGCCTGATGTCGTGGAAGAGGTCCTCATCCAAAACCTCCATGTGAATTTCACCCATCTCACCGGTAGCCAGGACGAATACTATGACCTCACCCGCGAAGGGGCACACTCCGTGAACAGGATCCTCTATTCAACAGACCAGACGGGACACGAAATCGAGATGACCCTCATCAGTGCCCTGCGGCAGCTTCCCGAGGTGCATATCATAACCGATGCCACCGCTATCGATCTCATCACCCTCCAGCACCACTCCGCCGATCTTCAGGCGCGTTATATCCTGGAAGACCACTGCCTCGGCGCATACTGTTTCATGAACGCCACCAAGGAGGTCGATGTCATCCTTGCCCAGTATACCGTGCTTGCCACAGGCGGTCTTGGGGATATCTTCCTCCATTCGACCAACGAGAAGGGCACCGTCGGCGACGGCATCGTCATGGCACGACGTGCAGGCGCGCGGATCATGAACATGGAGTTCATGCAGTTCCACCCAACGACTCTCTATATCCCTGGAGCTAGGAGATTCCTCATCTCTGAGGCGGTGCGCGGCGAAGGGGCGCGACTGAAAAATCTCAGCGGCGAATATTTTATGGAACGCTACAATCCCGAGCTCAAAGACCTCGCACCTCGGGATGAAGTGACCGCGGCCATCTGGGAGGAGATGATCAGGAACAAGGATGATCATGTACTGCTCGACGTTGCGAACCATGTCAAGGGCGATATCGTCGAGCGGTTCCCGAGCATCTACGCCACCTGCAAAGAAGCGGGGATCGACATCACCAGGGAACCCGCCCCCGTCGTTCCGGCAGCCCACTATTTCTGCGGAGGGGTGCACGTGGACATGAGGGGCAGGACGACGATCAAAGGCCTCTATGCCGCGGGCGAGGTCTCCTGCACTGGCCTGCACGGCGCGAACAGGCTCGCTTCCACCTCACTCCTCGAAGGGCTCGTCTGGGGATACTATGCCGCGAAGGACATCGTGGAACGGATAAACCAGGGCGAAACCGTGCCAGCCAACATGCTCACTGCGGTCAGGGACTGGATCCCCACCGGCAACGTGGAGAACGAAGACCCTGCTCTCATTGCCCAGGACTGGATGTCCATCAAGAGCACTATGTGGAACTATGTGGGGATCGTCCGTACCATGCCGCGACTCAAGCGGGCGATCGAAGATCTCCGGCACATGCACCTGAGGATCGAGGACTTCTACAAGGAGACCCCGGTTTCAAAGGATATCATCAGCCTCTTCCACGGCATGCAGTCGGCCATCATGGTTGCGGAAGCGGCAACGCGAAACCCGAACTCCATCGGCTGTCATCTCATCCGCACCGAGGGTTCCAGCCGACCATCACCCGCCCTGGGCATGAACATTGTCTCATGAGGGGGCGCGGGTGCCACGCTCTTTTCGTTGGCCATGGTCGGTCTTTACTCATCTTCTTCAGGAATGCATGGGGGTTGTAGACAAATTTGCGCACCTGTTCGTCTGTAGGGGTGTAACATACGAAGGATTCAATTCGAATTCAATGCGAGAGGACACGGGACAGGGGTGGCAAACCATGGAACATATGGGCATGCAACAGGGGGGGGGCAATTCTTCGCACCCTGAGGGCGCAGATATATTTCCTGGTCGCAGGAGATTCTTTCGGTCTTTGTTTGCTTGACTTTCCATGCTTGCCATAGCATATGCAGTCTCGATGAAAACCATGATGCTTACTGCACAAGCGTATTCTCAGCCGCGGAACTCTCTGAAGCGATTCGTCCTGGGGATGTTTGTTGTGCTCACCCTGTTCCCCATGACAACCAGCGCCCAGGATACCATCAAACCTGGTGAAACTCTCGACCTCGCGCAATGCATCGCCTTTGCTCTCAAGATGCACCCCAATGTCCTCGGCGCAGCAGGGAGCGTCATGGCAAGCCAAA
>CAYGXB010000049.1:0-13497 GCA_964353605.1 uncultured Bacteriovoracaceae bacterium | reverse complement strand
TGGCATGTGGATTCAATCATGAGACACGTATGTCGCCGGTCCATGCGGCTGAAATCATCACGGCGATCGTCAATGGGGGCAGGATGGTTACCCCGAGGATCCTCCGTACCATCGGGGTTGAAAGCACCCGCGTCATGAGTGACGGGATTGCGGAAAACCTCCATTACATGATGGCCGAGACCCTCAAGTCCGGGACCTATGCCAGCGGCTTCAGGAACTGCAGGTATGACAGGGTACTCAAGGATCTCTCGATTGGGGCAAAGAGCGGCAGCATTGACAGCAAGGAGCCGGACGGGAGATTGAACTGGTTCGTGGGGTATGCCGAACATCCTGACCGTGGCGCCATAACCATTGCCTGCCTCCTCTTGCGGGATGCCTATTGCTGGATCAAATCGGATGACCTTGCCAAGATGATTTTCAAGCAGCATTTCTCGGAAGCGGGTTCGGTGGTCAGGAAAGACAAGGATCTCTTCTGGTCCAGATATGATTAATTGTAGGGTCTCAAAGCTTGACACCCTGAAGAGCACATGTTAGCAACAGGGATGGAAACGGGACGTGGCGCAGACTGGTAGCGCACCTGAATGGGGTTCAGGGGGTCGGAGGTTCAAATCCTCTCGTCCCGACCAATGCATTCACCAGGTCATGCGAACACTGATGATGTCGATGTGTGGTTTGCGTAATTTTATGACATGTACCCTGTGATGAATATTGCGGATAGGTGTTGGTCCATGCAAGCGATCGCTTGCATGTGGCTTGTTTTTTTTAAGCTCCATGCCAAATTACAAAAGATGATCATTGTATGACCGGGGGAATGAATGAATGAGACGATATCCAATACCTATCTGATGGAGCATGCAGAGGAGGCTTTACGCCTTGATATCAAGACCGACCCTGAAGCGGTTAGGGATCAGGCGCGTCTCTGTGGTATTGAACGCGGCGCACGGGTATTGGATGTGGGGTGTGGCTCTGGCAAAACGACTTCCATCCTGCACGAAATTGTTGCTCCTGAGGGAGAGGTAATCGGTGTTGATTATTCGGAAGCGCGTCTTCGTTATGCCCGGGAACATTTCGGCCACAGGAAGGGTTTTAATTTTTACCTCGCTGATTTTACCAAACCCATGGAGGCCCTTGGGGAATTCGATTTTATCTGGGTGAGGTTCATCCTCGAATATTTTCTCAAGGAGGCAATGGCCATCGTTGACAACCTTACCTGCAATCTCAAACCGGATGGACGCCTTTGTCTCCTAGACCTGGATCATAATTCCCTGAATCATTACCCTTTGCCACAGGCCATGGAGACCATCCTTACGGCAATGATGGCAAGACTGGCACGTGATTATAATTTCGATCCCTATGCCGGCAGGAAGCTGTATTCCTACCTCTACGATCTGGGATATCGGGACATTCGTGTATACATGGTGCCCCACCATCTGATCTATGGTCCGTTGCAACCGCAGGATGCGTTTAACTGGACCAGGAAGTTAGAGATATCGGCCTCCAGGACCAGGGATCTCTTTGAATCCTATCCCGGTGATGTCGCTGGATTCTTTGAAGATATGCGCCGGATTTTTGAAGATCCCCGGCGGTTCACCTATACCCCTCTCATCATATGCACAGGGAAGCGGCCATTAACACCCCGTTGACAAAGTATGGAGTTTGTAAATCCATCCAGCACTGATTTTGGACTTGACGCAGCAGATGCGGTGAAGGTGAGTAAAAAGAAAAAGAAGATCTTGAAACCAGTTGACACTTAATATATTAAAGGGTAGGGCAAGACAGTGAAACTTGCGTGTGAGGTGAGGGGGAAGAGGCGACCATGCTATGGTCCCATGAAGCTAATGAAACGTTCTCCTGCGCAAACCTAATGAAGACCTGGGGAGGTTTGGGACACGAAGATGGTAAATGAATTCGAGTCCTCAGACCCACCAAACGAAAAACAACCTACCCGGATGAGTGTTTCAGTGGATTTTTCCCTGGCCACGCTTAAACCACTCCAATTCTTTGATCTCGCCCATCCACCCCAACAGACTACCAAGGTGCACAAGCGTACGTTGATCAATGCCATCAACCATCTGCATTTCAAGAATGAGTACCTCTGGGCCCATGTCCGGGGATCCTCTTATCAGAATGATTTTCTGGTAAAGGTTTACCCGGGTCCCTGCCTGAACGAAGCAGTGACCTGTCGATTGCCGCCTGACATCGACCTGAATCTGGAACACTACAGATTGGAACACCTTGTCATCGAAGACGGAAAGACCGCTATCGTGGTACCGACCAGTATGCAGGCTTTGAATCAGGATTCCATGACCGCTGTGCTTGCTGCGGATGGCTATCTTCTGAGCACCAGGAAAGAGCGGCGCCTTCCCGCTCATAGGATTATGTGTGAACTCACCCAGGGTGAGTTCTGTCTAGGGGGCGACCTGATTGATTTCAGTGCCTCAGGATTTCGTTTTTCCCTGGAGACTCAGATACATGTATCTGCTCCACTAATCGATTCTACGAAACCTGTCTTTATTCGCATGCACAAGATCGGAAACATGGTCTTCGAGGGTCCCTGTCGTGTCGTCCGGGTGGAGACTAACGGGCCTGAACATATATTGATCCTCAGGCCTATCAGTGAGCGCAAGCAGAGAGGAGAATATTTCCGGCGGAAGCGTATTCGCAATCCACGCCTCTGCCTGGTACCCACCCCCAAGGCTATCTTTGAGCACCCGCTGTCTAACAAGACATTGTCCTATGAGATATCCGATATCACCTCTTCCGGTTTTTCGCTTCATGAACAGAGCGATGAAACCCTGTTGATGCCGGGCTTGATCATCCCGGAGCTCATCTTGGTTTTCGGCAGCGATATCCAGATCACATGTGCGGCCCAGGTTCTCCATGCTCATAGAAAAGGGGATCGTATCCGTTTCGGCATTGCGATCCGGGACATGGATCTCAATTCGTGTTTCAAGCTCTGCGATATCCTGGCCAACGCCTTTGATCCCCATGCCAATATGAGCAGGGTGACCGATATGGACGCCCTGTGGGATATCTTCTTTGAAACCGGCTTTCTTTATCCCCAAAAATACGAATATATCAGCCGCTACCGGGATGTCTTCAGAGAAACCTATCGCAAACTTTATCAAGAGGGCAAAGACATATTCTTTAACTTCACCTACCAGCAAAATGGCAAGATTTATGGTCACATCTCTGCCATCAGGGCGTACCAGCGCCTCTGGATGCTCCATCATTTCGCCGCCCGACCGATGTACGGCAGACAACGCATCGGTCTCGAAGTGTATAAACATATCTTCAACATGTTTGATACGTATTCCCGGATGCCCTCATCCAAAGTGGATTACATCATGTTCTATTTCCGTCCTTCGAGCAGTTTCAACATGTACTTTCAGGCTGGATTCTGCCAGAAGATGAACAATCCCCAAGCCTGTTCCATGGACCGCTTCTCCTACCAGTTCTTACAGGTCAAGTTTGAGGTACTATCCCTGCCGGAGGGATGGACACTGGATACATTTGCCGCAGATGACCTCGCCCCTTTGCGGACATTTTACGACCTGCATTCCGGTGGTGTGCTTCTGGATGCTTTGGCCATCGGAAGGACGTATCCCGACGAAGAGCCCCTGGAAGAAGCCTATGGCCGCCTGGGACTGCTCCGTACAACCAGTATCCATAGCCTGAAACATGCGGGAGATCTCAAGGCGGTCTTCATTGTCGATCGATCCGATATCGGCGTCAATCTCTCGGACTTGCTGAACTGCATCAAGGTGTTTGTGACCGATCCGAGTGATCTGCCCTGGGATGTACTGTATGGTTGCGCCTGCCGCTTGGCAAGGGTATATCAGACTGAGCAGGTTCCGCTCATGATCTACCCTTCCGACTACCTGGAGGGTAAGGGGATAGCCTGTGAACGGTTTTATTACCTCTGGATCCTGGATGCTCGCTATGCGGATACCTACATCGCGTACATGAAGAAAAAAATCAATATCAATCCTTTGAAATTATTTGTCAGATACCTCAAGGCCAAAGTGAGCCGAGAAAGAGAATAGCAATCGTTTCGCATAATCCAGGTTGATGTCTTGCCAAACCTTCTGCACTGGTTATGGATATCAACACGTCTGCAAATAATCATCCTGTTTGCCAGGAACTAATGTTTTCATACCTGTTGCCGATAAACGTGAGGGGTGTTATGGGGATACGTGCATTCACGGTTGTATAATGCGCTGGGGTGATTGTATGCTCGACGAACAGATTGTCACAGGGCAGGATAGCATGGAGGAGCCAAACCTTTACAATATCAATATCATTAAGGCTTACCTCGGGTATCTCGAAAGATACCATCCTGATGTGGATATCGATACCCTCCTGGAATATGCGGGTATATCGCGCCATCAGCTGAATGACACGGGGTTCTGGTTTACCCAGGATCAGGCCGATCGTTGGTATGAGATTGCCGTGCGCATGTCCGGCAATCCCAATATTGCCAGGGATGCCGGACGTTTCGGTGTGCTTTACGGCCCTTATTCGATCATCCGCGATTACATCGTGGGCTTTGTGACCATGGCGGCAGTGTGTGAAGCCGCGGAAAAGATCAGCAACAAGTGGACGCGCGGATCACACCTCTCCACCAGGAAATTGAGTGGCAACAAGCTGGAAATGCTAGCCGTACCTGCCCCGGAGGTCAAGGAAAAGCTCTATCAGTGCGAGAACCGCATGGGCGTTATAGAGGGTTTGGGTAAAACCTTAACCGGTGATTTCGCCCACATTGACCATCTCGAATGTATCCACAGGGGAGGGGCATGCTGCCGGTATATTATCTCTTGGGATGTATCACCGTCGTTTCGCTGGAAACGCATACGAAATTATCTGGGCTTGGGTGGTATTGCGCTGAGCATGGCGCTGTTTTTCATGCTCCCTTTGATGCACATGCTCCCTGTGCTCTTAGCTCTCGGCTGCCTTCTCATGGGCACCTCCTGGTGGGTTAAACACCTTGAAAATGTTGAGCTCACCAAAAATATCGAAGACCGCGGCCAGACGGCTGAACTCCTCCTGGAGGAGATCAAGACGCGCTACAACGACGCCCTCCTCGTGCAAGAGATCGGACAGGCCAGCGCGCACATCCTCGACATTGATGAACTGCTCGCGACCGTGACCCAGATCATGAAGAAGCGTCTCGATTTCGACCGGGGTGGGATTGCGCTGGCTAACCCTGAGGGCGCGCGACTTGTATATCGGGTCGGATACGGGTATGAGCCCGCATTAGAGCAACTTCTGCGCCAGACGCACCTCCATCTCGATAAACCCGAATCACGGGGTCCATTAGTGGTCGCCTTCAAAAAGCAGACTCCCTATTTGGTAAACGATGTCAGGGAAATACTCCATGATCTCTCTCCGCGTTCAAGGGAAATGGTGCAATCCATAGATGCCCGTGCTTTTATTTGTGCACCGATCGTTTTCGAGCAACAATCGCTGGGTGTTTTGGTGGTGGAGCGGACCATATCCTCCAAACCCATGAGCCAGAGTGAGGTGAGCCTTCTCGTCGGGATCGCTCAGCAGATCGCCGTCAGCATCAACAACGCGCGCTCCTTCCAGAAGCTCCAAGCGAGCGAGGAACGTTACCGTGAACTGGTGGAAAATGCCAACAGCATCATCATGCGCCTGGACACCGAAGGGTATATTACCTTTTTCAATGAATTCGCCCAGTCATTTTTTGATTACTCCGAAAAGGAAATCATCGGGCAACCTGTGCTGGGTAACATCCTGCCTGGCGAGAACCCCTTACGCAAGGGTTTCCTGCAATGGCTGAAGGGTATTGGAAAGGATCCCAGAAAATATATGAACACCCAGACCGAAGGGAACCTCAAAAACGGACGTCATGTCTGGATAGCCTGGACCAACAAGCCTATTTTCGATGAGCTTGGGAATCTTGTAGAGATCCTCTGCATCGGCAATGATATATCCGAGCTCAAAATCGTCGAAGAGGAAAAGAAGAAGCTTGAGTTTGAATTGCAGCGGGCCCAGAAGATGGAGGCCATCGGGACCCTGGCCGGAGGGGTGGCCCATGACCTGAACAATATCTTGAGCGGTATCGTCAGTTACCCTGATCTTTTGCTGATGAAGCTCCCGGAAGAAAGTCCACTCGTAAGACCTCTGATGACCATCAGGAAATCGGGAGAAAAGGCCTCCGCGATTGTACAGGATCTGCTGACCCTGGCCAGAAGAGGGGTGAGCGTATCCCAGGTGGTCAACATGAATACCGTGATCACCAACTATCTCAACAGTTCCGAATTTGAAGTCCTGGCCTCATATAATCCCCATGTTACGGTGGAGCCCCGGCTCGACCCGGATCTCCTCAACACCATGGGGTCTGAAGTCCATCTCTCCAAGACGATTATGAACATGGTATCAAATGCGGCCGAGGCTATGCCCAAGGGGGGCAAAATCCTGATCATCACCAAGAATACCTATATTGACACCCCGGTGAGTGGTTATGACCATGTCGTGCCAGGTGAATATGCGATGATGACCGTTTCCGATATGGGCATCGGCATAGAGCCAGAGGATCTCCCCCGGATCTTCGAACCCTTCTATACCAAGAAGGTCATGGGCAGGAGCGGGACGGGATTGGGAATGGCCGTGATATGGAGCACGGTAAAGGATCATCACGGCTACATCGACGTACACAGCGTAGTCGGGGAAGGGACCCGCATCGACATCTACCTGCCGGTCACCCGCAAGGCATTGACCGAGGATCAATCCCCACCGGAATGGAAGAGTCTCAGAGGGTCCGAGACGATCCTGGTGGTCGATGATGTGCCGGAACAGCGAGAAATTGCGACAGAATTATTGCACGAGTTCGGCTACACGGTAGAATGTGTGGCCAGTGGAGAAGAGGCCGTAGAATTCTTGCAGCAGAAGGATGTCAACCTCCTGCTCCTGGACATGATCATGGATCCCGGGATCGACGGCCTTGAAACCTACCGACGTATCCTAGCATTCAAGCCGGGACAGAAAGCCGTCCTTGTAAGCGGTTTCACGGAAGCGGATAAGGTGAAACAGGCCCTGCGGCTTGGAGCAGGTGCATATGTGAAAAAACCATATGTACTTGAAAAAATTGGAAAAGCTGTTCGCAAAGAATTAGACAGAAAGGTCTAATCCCCAGTCCTGTCTCAGAGTCTCCAGGCATGACAATGAAAGAAGACTTGTCCTGAAAGACTAGAACAGAAGTTCACTTTCTCGCGTTTTAGCCAGGACCCCCATAATAAACGGTATTGCATGCTATCAAGGGGATAGTTACAGCCAGAGGAGATGGTTGGGGGACGAACCATGCTGTTTTCAGAAGATCAGAACAATGCCCGCAGATGATCATCAGGGGAGGATAAAGACCAACCGCGCGCTTCCCTTAATCGTAAAGAGGCCAAGGGTAAGGGATCGTATCTTGTTTCTGTAGATCATATACTTATTATGGTACGTTGAAGAAGGTACTCGAATGAAATCGGGAGGAAGCACATGAAGATTGGCCGGAGGGAATTTATCAAGGGTGCAAGCGGCATGGTCATCGTGAGCAGTCTCCCCTTCATCACAGGTTGCAGGGGGGTGAAGAGGGATGACTTTCCTATGGCTCATGAATCCGAGCAGATGGCAAAGTTTTTAGGAAAGGAGGAGATCGAGATCTTTTCCCTCGCATCTCTAGCCCCAAGCGGCCACAATGCCCAGCCATGGATGGTCAAGGTGATCGAACCGGGGCATTGGATCATCGGCACAGCCAAGGACCGCTGGCTTCCCGCCGTCGATCCTGAAAACAGGGAAGTGCTCCTCTCCCTCGGCGCTTTTATCCAGAATCTCGAAATTGCTGCGGGTTTGTATGGATACACGCTGAATCTGGATGTGACTGCCAACGATAACCATGAACCCCATATCCTGGACGTGAGGATTAAAAAGGCTAAACCAGTTGATTTCCCGGTCGAGAAGATCTTGAAGCGGCGGACTGTCCGGAAGAACATGCTCCGGGAGCAGATCAAGCCCGCTGACATTGCGTATATCACCAGTAACGACCGCGCGCACATCCTGTATTTTCCGAAATGCACGCAGGAAGCCAGGTATCTGGAGAACGGCACTATCGAGGCGAATCGGGTGCAGGCCTGGCGCAATCCGGCCCAGGAAGAACTTGCCAACTGGATCAGGTGGTCGGACGCCGAAGCGCGGAAATATCGCAATGGGCTAACCCCGGAAAGCATGGAGATCGGTGGTTTCTCTGGCTGGTACGTGCGGCATTTCTTCACGCAAAAGTCCACGCTTGAGAAAGGTTTCCGGCAAAAGACCGTGCAAATGGTAGTAGAACAGGTTGCTGATTGCGGGGGCTGGCTCATCGTCTTGAGCAAGGATACAAGGATTCCGGCCTTGATTGAGACCGGGATGCGTCTCGAACGGATGCTATTCCAGATCAGGGAACGGATGATCGCCATCCATCCTATGACTCAGATGCTCGAGGAAACGCCGTCGCGGATACAGATGGCAAAGGACCTCGGGATCTCCGACACCGTACAGTTCATCCTGCGGATCGGCTATCTGAAGACATATCCCGACCCGGTGAGCTTGCGAATGCCTATTTCCTGGTTTGTCCAGACGTAGTATAGTATTATGAATGGACTATTTGAATCCATTACTGCCGACGATTGAGCACTTCCAGGCCCTTGGTTACTGGATCGTGTTCCTGGTATCGGTCCTGGAGTCCCTTGCTTTTGTCGGATTGTTCGTGCCCGGCACGGTCTTCCTTGTGGCTGTCGGTGCGCTCTGTTCCAAGGGCATCCTGGATGTCGGGGATGTAATCTGGTTTTCCGCGCTCGGCGCCATCGCCGGCGATGCCATAAGTTTCTATCTCGGAAGGCGGGGGAAGCGGTTCACCCGAAGATGGGATCGGCTCATCAAATCGAGCTATATGGAAAAGGGAGAGCGGTTCCTCGATGCACACGGCAACAAAAGTGTCTTCCTGGGAAGGTTCATCGGTCCCATCCGGTCGGTCATCCCCTTTGTGGCCGGATTCTTCAGGATGCCGCCGCAACGCTTCTTCTTTTGGAACATCTTGAGCGCGCCATGCTGGGCAACAGCATATGTTTTCATCGGCTATTTCTTCGGTCAGGCCTGGGAATTCACCAAACTCTGGACGACGCGCGGCGGTATCCTCCTGATATCCTTATGCATCATCCTCTTCATCCTCTACCTCCTGCGATGGGAGATTCTCAAGCGGGGCAGGGAGTTCTTCGCCTTTATGAGATCCATATGGGACTCCATCATACAGGCCATCCTCATGAACCCCAATGTCCAGATGCTCGTGAGGCATCACCCGGTTTTTTTCCGTTTCATGCAAGGACGGTTCGACAGAAAGCGCTTCTCTGGCCTACCGCTTACCCTCTTCACCATCGCCTTTCTCTATGCCCTGTTCCTCTTCCTCGGAGTCGTCGAGGACCTCGTGACGAGCGATCCGATCATGGGGATCGACATCCGGGTTGCCAACCTTTTATCCGTCTTCCGTGATTCTGGACTGACCACGATATTCATATGGATAACCCTCCTCGGCAAATGGGAGGTGGTAGCGGTCCTCGCCATGTTTGCCACCGTCATCCTCGCCCTTTATAGGAAGTGGATCTACATATTCCCCCTCTGGTTCACCTTGCTCGGGAGCCAAGCCTTCGATTTCCTGGGTAAGATCGCCTTTCACAGGCAGAGGCCAGAGGTTGCCCTCTATCTAGAGAAATCCTTTTCGTTCCCGAGCGGACATGCCACCGTTGCCGTGGCCTTCTATGGTTTCATCCTCTATATCCTCTGGAGGAATATTGAGGGTTTCAACAAACGTCTGAATCTCTTTTTTCTATGTCTCCTCATCGCCCTTGCCATTGGTTTCAGTAGGCTCTACCTCGGAGTTCATTTCCTGAGCGATGTATGGGGCGGCTATCTGCTGGGATTCCTATGGCTGATCATCGGAGTGAGCGTGGTCGAATGGCTGACATCCGGACAACGGGTCAAGGCGGTGAGTGAATACCAGCCGTCTCCAACGGTCAGGGCTATAGCCTGGGCGCTCGTTTCAGCCTGGGCGCTCTTCTTCCTGGGCTTCGGCCTGCACTATGTCCCGCCGCAACCATACTTAAACAGGCAGGTGCGGGCGATCATCTCGGACGACGTACTGGGCGTCTTCGAGCGGGAGAGATTGCCGAGGTACACAGAGACCTTAAGCGGAGAGAATCAGGAGCCCTTGAGCTTTATCGTTGCCGTCCACAGCGAGCAGCAGTTGATAGATGCCTTTCGGAGTGCGGATTGGTATCCAGCCGATGCCGTGGCCCTTGCTACCCTGGCAAGGACTGCCAAGGCCGCATTCCTGAACGAAAACTATCCGACGGCTCCCATGACGCCGTCCTTCTGGAACAACAGGGTACATGACCTCGGGTTTGAACGGCCAACCTCCCTGCATTCGGTCCGGGAGAGGCACCATGCAAGGTTCTGGAGGACGGATATCTTAACGCAGGATGGAAAGACCGTATATGTAGGCACAGCGAGTCTCGATTTCGGGATAAAGTGGGGAATAACCCACAAGATCAGGCCTGATATCGATACCGAGAGGGAGTATCTCCTTCTGGCCCTGAGCAATACAGGTCTGGTGATACGTTCCCGGAGGATTCAATTCGTGGCACCGGTCATGGGCAGAAACTTCTCCGGAGACCCCTTCTTTACCGACGGAAGCCTCTACCTCCTCCGACTGAAATAAGCAGCTATTCTGAGAGGATCACCCGGAGCTCCTCGTGGATGCTCTTGAGTCGCTCCACATCATCCATGCCGATCCTTTCCACCAACTTTTTTTTCGTGAGTGCACCTTTCAGCCGGTTGATCTCCGCCTCAAGGTCATCGATGGTTTTGTGCAGGTTGGCCACGATGTCAGGGACAGCCGCAACGGGTGCACGCTCACTCCTCACCTCCCGGGGACCGAGAATCAGCAGTTCTTTCCAGGCTGGGATACTAACCTCCATACTGAGACGTTCCCTGATCAAGCGCGCCAGAGCCTCGCTCGCCGTCAGCTCCCCGTGGACGACAAAGACCTGTGGTTGGGAATGCTTGAAATGTCCGGCCCATTCCAGGAGGTCCTTCTGATCCGCATGCGCCGAGAACCCGCCGATGCTGAATATGCCTGCCCGCACGGCCACGTTCTCACCGAAGACCTTCACCCATTGCCTGCCCTCGATGATCATCCTCCCCGTGGAGCCATTGGCCTGAAAACCCACGAACACGATGCTGGCCCCTGGCCTCCAGAGGTTATGCTTCAGATGATGTTTGATCCTTCCCG
The DNA here is from genome assembly GCA_964353605.1 of uncultured Bacteriovoracaceae bacterium. Taxonomy (GTDB): domain Bacteria; phylum Desulfobacterota; class Desulfomonilia; order UBA1062; family UBA1062; genus CAYGXB01. The sequence continues at coordinate 2,168 of CAYGXB010000049.1, read as the reverse complement.
CTGTGCACATACCATTGCCGGCAATGACGATGGCCGAACCCTGCAGCGTGTTGATCGCCATGGATTCTTTCACGGTGGGGGTGAAACGGAGATTGGGCATATCGAACGGGTCAAATCCCTTATCCACGATGGCCAACGCCTCCTCGTCATAGTATTGTTTGTTCTTCCTGAAGATTTCGGTGGCCTTGATGGCCAGAGGGCTATCCAGAAAAACGGGGATATCGGGCAGCGTCCCGTTCCGGTGGAACTCCGCCAGGACATAGAGGATCTCCTGCGTCCTTTCTACGGCAAAGGCAGGGATGATCACTTTCTCCCCGTGCGTGACGGCAGAGCGGATCGCCTCCAGAAGCTCAGTCTTGCTGTCTTCGATGGACCGGTGCTCTCGGTTGCCATAGGTGGATTCGAGAAACAAGTAGTTCGCCGTCATGATCTCGTCGGGATCCTTCACGATGAGCTGGTTTCTCTGTCCGATGTCGCCGGAAAAGACGATTTTTATCTCTTCGTGCATGTCCTTTATCCACAATTCCAGGATGGAAGAACCGAGGATATGCCCGGCATTCCTCAGGCGCGCCTTTATCCCGGAATCGACGGTGACGATCGTGTCCCGCTCCACCGGGGAGAAGTAGCGGAAGCATGCCTCGGCATCCTCCATGGTATAGAGGGGAAGGATGGGCTTCCTGGCCCTCCTCCGATTTTTGCGGGTTTGCCACTCGGCATCCATCTCCTGCACGTGCGCCGCGTCGAGGAGCATGATCTGGCAGAGCTCAGCGGTGGGCGGCGAGGTGATTATTCTGCCCTTGAACCCATCCCTTACCAGTTTGGGTATGCGTCCACTGTGATCGATATGGGCATGGGTGAGCAAGAGAGTGTCAAGTGCGTAGGGATCGAAACTCCAATCCTCCCCGTTACGCTGTTCCATCTGGGCGCTGCCCTGAAAGAGACCGCAGTCGACCATGAAACTTTTGCCCACGCCCGTCTCAATGAGAAAGCAAGAACCGGTAACCGATGCAACCCCTCCGAGACAGTTCACCTTGATCATCGCACCCTCCATCTTTCATCGATCTTACCCATTTTATTGTCACCAATAGTGATTTTCCTTCGGGCATGAAGAATGATTACCCGCATCCCCAAGTTCCGGCTTAGGGATGTACTTGTTTTGAAAGTTCCAGCTTTCATTCATTTATTAAAACGATCCCTGAACCGCTTATTCACCTTTCTTAAAGAGGCTTCCGGGTCGATGCCCAGGCATCGGGCAAGGTTCACCAGGGAGAACAACGCTTCGCCGAGTGCATGTTCGATCTGTTCCTTGTGCCCGCTTTCTATTGCGACGGCGAGGTCGGATATTTCATTGCTGAGCTTGTTCAGCATCCGCTCATGGCCCCCCAGATCATGTCCGGCCCGCTTGGCGGCGGACTGGAGCTTCCTGGCAGAGAGCAAGGCCGGGAGCGCTTCCGGGATGCCATCGAAGATGCTTTCGCGCTTCCTTTTACCCTTTTCTTTCCGCTTGAGCAGCTCCCAGTTCCTGATGACCTCTCCGGAATCCCTGACCGTGGCATCGCCGAAGACGTGGGGATGGCGGCGCATAAGTTTCTCGCAGAGCTCGCTGATCACATCTTGCATTGTAAATTCCCCCTGGTCGCTGGCGATAATGCTGTGGAATACCACCTGGAGGAGAAGATCTCCCAATTCCTCCCGCAGGTGATCTGTATTATGCGTTGCAATGGCATCGACGAGTTCGTAGGCCTCCTCGATCACGCAATGCGAGATGCTCTGGTGGTCTTGTTCCGCATCCCAGGGGCATCCACCGGGTCTGCGGAGTCTTTCCATGATCTCAATCAGCCGTTCAAATTCCTTCATCTTGGATCCTTCTTTTCTTGATAAGCTATTCAGAAAAATCTTATCTGAAACATCCAAGCCCTGCCAAGAAAAAAACGAATGACAGGTAACTATGGAATGGAGGGGGGTGACATTGCTGAGATTATGTGAGACATACTTTATCGCTGGGCCTCACAATCAAAGGCTGGGGCGACAAGTCATACTACAAATTTGTACTTGGGCAAGCTCATGAGTTTACGTGAATCTCATTTTTGCACAAGTCCCAGCCTATTGATTGCAGGAACAGCCAAGCCCTGCGGATGTTTGGCCCCCCTTGAGACCAACGGGGGGGG
>CAYGXB010000048.1:0-13615 GCA_964353605.1 uncultured Bacteriovoracaceae bacterium | reverse complement strand
CCACCTTCTTCTGCCTGGGATGGGTGGCTGAACGCCATAAGGCTCTGATCAGACGCATGCATGCCGCAGGACATGAGGTCGCCTGCCATGGCTATGCCCATCAAGTGATATACCAGCAGGATCCTCAAGCATTCAAGGAGGATGTGACCAAGGCCAAGGCAATCTTGGAAGAGATTACGGGCGAAACCATCATCGGTTACCGGGCCCCTACCTATTCTCTTATGAAAAAGACCCTCTGGGCTCTCGACATCCTGGAAGATCTCGGATTTCAGTATGACTCGAGCATATTCCCCATCCGCCATGACAACTACGGTATCCCCGATAGTCCGCGGTTTCCTTATCGGCTTGAAAACCACGCTCTCGTCGAATTCCCCCTATCGACCGTAAGGATCGGCTGGATCAACCTCCCCATCGCTGGCGGTGGATATTTCCGGCTGTTTCCTTATCTCATTACGAAATGCGCTCTGACCCTCCTCACCAGGGAATCACTCCCCTGCATATTCTACATCCATCCCTGGGAGTTCAATCCATCACTCCCGCGGGTGGCATCGCTCTCCGTGCTTTCGCGTTTCAGAACTTACGTGGGCCTGAAGAGAACGGAAGAGAGATTCTCCCGGCTCATTGCAGAATTTGCATTCACCACCGTTCGGGATGTGCTCAAAACGTTGGGGCTGCTTTAGGCACCCACTGACCCCCTTGTCTCCTCCTCAGCCAATGGATGTATGGCCCCCTGGAGACTTAAGGGGGGATGTGAGGTTGAGTTTTCATTTAGAAGAGGGATTTGAACCATTCGATGACCTTGTCCGCCCCCTCTTTGATATCCTCAACAAAACCCGGTACCTGTATCCTGTCTGACACCTCGGTCGGTTCGGTGCCCCTGATGAACGCCAGCGTCCTCTTTTCTACCAGTGCGGAGGCGATTTTGCCGTTTTCCGGGTCTATATCGCAGAATACGATACCAGAGGGCGGGCTGAGGCGCATGGGGTACACCACAGCCGCCATCACCATGGAAGCAATCGGCATTGCGCCGGCGGCCCCGCTCAAATTCACCGGCCGATAGGCATCGCTCCCTACCCATACTACAGTCACCACGTCTTTGGTGAAGCCTACGAACCAGGAATCCCGCATGTCGTTCGTCGTGCCGGTCTTTCCACATACCCCATCGGGCATGCCAAAGTCCCTGGATGCCTTGCCCGTGCCGAACCGCAGCACGTCCATGAGGCAGGTATCGACAAGGTAGACGATGTCGGGGGAAAAGACCTGGGCCGACTCTGACCCTGAGCCCTTGAGGAGCACCGCGTTGTCCTTGACGATGGCTTTGAGTGCCCAGGGTTCTATCCGCTGGCCCAAGTTCGCAAAGGGCGAGAACATGACTGCGACCTGTAAGGGCGAGCATTCCAAGGCACCCAAAAGCAGGGAAGGGTTCTCCTTGATTCTCAGCCCGGGCAGGGTGTTTTTGATCTCGGTGGATATCCGCGCCAAACCGACATCCATCCCCAATCTGACTGTAGCGATATTATATGAATTGATCAAGGCATCGGCCAGCATGATCCTGCCATGGTACTCGTTGTCGAAATTGCTGGGACTCCATTGTTTGCCATCCATGGTATCGAGGGTCAGGGGACTGTCATCGAGGAAGCTCGAAAGGACATACCCGTTCTTTAAGGCGGCATAGTAGACGAACGGTTTCACAAGGGAACCGATCTGCCTCCGCATCTGCGCAGCACGGTTGAATTGGGATTGGGAATAGTCCTTTCCTCCCACCATGGCCTTTATCTCTCCCGTATTCGAGTTTACCATCACAAGGGCTCCCTGAAGATCGATACCGCTTGCACTGCCCAAACCCCTTAAACCCTGCGCAAGCCTCGCTTCCCCAGCAAGCTGCATGTTCATGTCCAGAGTCGTGAATATTCGATATCCTCCCCGGGAGAGATCGTCCACCGGATAGGTATCAACGATGGATGCGAGGAGATAGTCAACGAAATAGGGTGCGTAACGTGTCCGCGGGACATAGGGGGCAACGCCCAGAGGGACCTTGAGCGCCTTCTGGTACGTCTGCTCGTCGATATATCCCTCGGCGAGCATGCGTGATAGAACGGTGTTTCTCCGTTCCAGGGCCTCTTGGGGATGCTTGTAGGGGGAATAATGGTTCGGAGCCCGTATAATGCCTGCCAGGAGTGCAGCCTCAGGGAGGGTGAGATCCTTCAGCTCCTTGTCGAAGTACACCCGTGCGGCCCTGCCGAAACCATAGATGCCAGCATTTCCCCATTGGCCGAGGTAAATCTCGTTGACATACATCTCCAGGATTTCCTGCTTCGTGAACATGATCTCCATGACGAGCGACATCCATGTCTCCTTGACCTTTCTCGTCAGAGTCCTTTCGCTCGTGAGGAAGAGGTTCTTGACGAGCTGCTGGGTGATGGTCGATCCACCCTCTATGATCTTGCCGCTCTTCAAGTTCACCACGCTCGCCCTGAATATGGACCTGAGATCAATTCCCCAGTTATGGAAATATCTCCTGTCTTCTGTGGCGATGATGGCTTCGGTGAGGACCTCCGGACACTCGGCCAAGCTGACGACCATTCTGTCTTCATAGCCCTGATCGAAGATCTCGGCAAAGCTCTCGGGTTCCAGGCTGATCTCATTCAGGTGCCTTTCCGGATCAAGGAGGAGAATGTCCTTGACTGCTCTTCCCTCGAGGACGAGCTTTATTTTCTGTGCCTTTGTCTTGCGCCCGGGATAATCGAACGGGTGGAGGTAGAGAAGCATGCCGTCCTCCGCTCGCCCAAACTCACCGGGGGCACGCACCTTCTTCACCGGCCGGTACCAGAGACGTTTAAGCCGCGCGGAAAGGTCAATCTGGTCGATGTTCGTGCCTGGGACAATCCGCGTCTCACTGCTGTATATCCTGGAGGGAATATGCCAGATCGGCCCAGAGCCAAGCCGCTTGATATCGCGATAGGCGAAAACCGTGGCGACAGTCAAGAGCATGAGAAGGACCGCCAGGCACAGCCCTCCATAGAACCAGAACGAGCGGCGCGTATTTTTCACAGCCCCCCTATAGTCATTCCTGGCTGGTGTGTCAATACGCGTCAATCATTTGACCCCTCTGGCTCCCTTCCTCCCTGAGAAGGCGTTTTAATGCTTCATCCCCCCGACCCCCTTTGAAGAAGGGGGGGGGGAAATGGGGGGCTGAGCTTTTCCAACTGACTTTCACCTGGTAAAAGGGGTTATTCGCAGGTTAGGTCTTGTCTGCGTCTGAGAAGTTCCCGCTGTCGTCTGAAGAGGTAGTGGATGATATCGTCCCTCGTCTCCTGATCCATCTCGATATACCGGGCGACGATGGAGTAACGTTCACGTTCATCGAATGTCAGGGTCTTGACCCGTATCACCTGCGCTGCAAGCCGTATGAAGAGCAAGGGGATCATGGGGAGGATCATGCCCAATTCCAGATAATCCATTACATCAAACGCGGTCTCGGAGATGAAGCGTACGCCAGTGGCGCTGATATTGACGTCCTGGGGAATGGTCATCATGAGCTGTTTGAAGTCATCGGCTAAAGACATGTGGATGAGGAGATCAAGCTTCCTGTTCAGCTCCCATATGGCCTGGTTGACGGGGGTCTCACGCGTGTAGAGCATCTCATCCGCCCCTGGAAAGCCGTATTTTCCTTTGAGGAAGGAGTCGATGATAAGTTTGTTGGCGCGCATCCTTTCGAGGGCCTGTGCAAGCGCCTGTTCGTATCCTTGAGCATGGCCGAGGAGCCGTACATCCAGATAGATCTTGTCATTGATGCGCACATCCTGTCTGCGCTCATCGGTTGGCTTTGCCTGGCTTTCGACGTGGAGCCGGAAGCCTTGTTCGTTCTGGCTCAGGACTCTGGCAAGGATGGAATCCTTGCCGTCTGATATCTTCAGCAGTTTTCCAGGGTCGATCTTTATCGGTCTCTCCGGCGTAAAGACAAAGATATCCTCCTCCGTGATCTCTCCCACTGTTCCATTGACCTTGGTACCCTCGGCAGTAGAAACGACCGTTCCGGCTGTTACGTCGAGGAGCTTATCGATATTCATGCACCGTCCTTCGTGATCCCGACCCTGTTCCTCCCGCCTGCCTTTGCCTTATACAATCCCATGTCTGCATACTTTACAAGTTCTCCGGGCTGAAGTCCACGGCTATATTCACTGACACCGAGGCTGACCGTAATCCGGATGTCATGCGCAAACCGCATCTCCTCAACGGCATGACGGATCCTCTCAGCGAGCAGCCCAGCATTATCGCTATCGGTATGGGGCATCAGGATAATGAACTCCTCCCCGCCATACCGGAAAACGAGGTCGGATTTTCTGACATTCTTTTCCAATCTCTGGGCCACCGACCGCAACACCATGTCCCCTGTCTGGTGACCGTATTTGTCATTTATGCCCTTGAAATGATCGAGATCTATCATGATAAGTGAAAATACCGTTTTATACCGGTGGGCGCGTTCCCATTCGGATGCCAGCATCTCTTCGAATGCCCGGTAATTGAGCATCCCGGTCAAACCATCCCGGAATGCCAGGCTCTTGAGCTGTTCATTATCTATGAGTTTTGCCACGGCTGGCGCCAAAATCTTGACCCACTCCCGGAAGATATCCTCATGAATCCCCACATTGATGGACAAGGTGACCGTGGCCTGGGCCGAATTAACCAAGGTCAGATCGAGGCGGTGATAGGGAATGGGCGGATGGCCGCCAACGATCACATGGATGTAGGAATAGACATCGTTTCCCAGCACCCGCCGGGCCTCGATCTCACCTCCGTCATCGAGGTTGAGCACCGAATAGACCCTTGATTCGTTTCCGGGCATAGTGACGCAGAGCGATGGTGCCGAGAGGGGAAAAGTCTGCCCCATGAGAGAAACCAGGTCCATGTAGGCTTTGTGAACACCCTGACTGGAAAGCAAGGAAACGAGGCTCTCCGTAAATAGAGACAGAGGCCGCGTCCGTGAGGGATCAGCAGTGCTTACGCGCCTTCTCTCGCCAACCGCTCTTCGCTCTTTTACCAGCATGCGCACCCCCTATTACCAATAGCATTGTTTTTTTTTCATTTTTATGCAAGGTATGTGCCTGATAACCTTCCCTGTAAGTGAGAATGAACGGTGGAGGATGAAGCATTTATGAAGGATAGATTCGACGAGACTGACTGGGAAATCATAGTCCTTCTCGCTAAGGACGGCAGAATGACGGCCAAGACCATGTCAAAAAGGCTCGGGCTGGCCGAGGCGACCATCCGCAACCGTATGAACAGGCTCACGAGATCGGGGAAGGTGAGGGTATCGGGCCTCATAAACCACGATTCCTTCGAGGACAAGATCGTGGCACTCGTCGCCCTGGAAATCAAAGAGGTTGCAAATCTGGACCGCATCGGGCAGGAGCTCTCGTCTTTGCCGAGCGTCCAGAATGTATCCATCGTCTCCGGCCGCTATGACCTCATCGTGGAAATCCTCGTCTCTTCCAACAAAGGTATCATCCGGTTTCTCAAGGAGGAATTGGCCGGCATAAAAGGTGTGGGCAAGACCGAGACATTCTTGATTCTCAAGAGTTTCAACAAGTGGGTAATACCCGACTGATGATGGATAGCGGCTTTTCAAGATTATGAAAAAAGACATGATAGCAATACGCTGGCACGGAAGGGGTGGGCAGGGTGCAATCACGGCGGCCAAGATCGTTGCTCAGGCTGCCTTTGCATCGGGGTATTCCGGAGTGGTCATGGCCCCGACCTTCGGCACGGAACGGAGAGGGGCTCCGGTCCTCACTTCCCTCAAAATAGCCAGGGAAAAGATCTATGACCTCTCGCCGATCGAGACCCCTGACATCGTGGTGGTCCTGGATCATTTGCTCCTGCATGAGGCGGATGTCACCAAGGGACTCAAACCCGGCGGTCTGATCATATTGAACACACCCATGGGAATCGATGCGCATCATTTTGAAGGGATGAAACTGGCTGTGGCCGATATTACCTCCCTTTCCGTGGAAGCGGGGCTGCCCTCTGGCATGGTGAACTCAGGCATAATCGGTTCCTTTGCCCGGGCCAGCGGGCTGCTGGAATTCGATTTCCTCCTCAAAGCCATTGAGGAGGAATTCAGCGCCAAGCGGCCGAAGGAGAATGCCAGGGCCGCCCTGCTCGCCTATGAGAGGACCGTATTGGGAGGTTGACCATGGGGACGAGAAAATATCGCTACAAAACGTCGCACAGCCAGCCCGGCCCCGGCGACGGAGGGAGGACCGGGTTCTGGAGAGTCTTGCGCCCGATCATCAATACGGAGACCTGCATTCCGGCCAAGCGCAAAGCCGAGGCATGCTTCATCTGCTGGTTGTACTGCCCTGATGCCGTCATATCCCGGACCATACCCCCGACCATCGACTACGAATATTGCAAAGGCTGCGGAATATGCGCCGAGGAATGCCCCACCAAGGCCATCGCCATGGTAGATGAGGGCAGCTTCCTCAAGGATGAGGAGTGAGGCATGCACATGATCGAAAATGGAAATGTGGCGGCAGCCCTGGCTGTCAAGCTAGCCAAGGCCAAGGTGATCGCCGCCTACCCGATCACCCCGCAGACGCCGCTCACGGAAAAACTCTCTGAACTCATCGAATCCGGAGAGATGCAGGCAGAGTATATCCCCGTGGAAAGCGAACACTCGGCGCTCGCCGTGTGCATCGCCGCCTCCTCCGCCGGCGCCCGGGCTTTTACAGCCACGAGCGCCAACGGACTTCTCTACATGCACGAACAGATGCATTGGGCGGCCGGCGCGCGGCTCCCCATCGTCATGTGCGTAGTGAACAGAGCGGTGGGGGCGCCCTGGAACATCTGGAACGACCAGCAGGATTCAATCTCCCAGCGCGATACCGGCTGGATCCAGATGTATGCCTGTGATCATCAGCAGATCATCGACTCCGTCATCAAGGCCTTTTTCATCGCCGAGAAGGCAAGCATCCCGGTGATGGTGTGCTATGACGGCTACATCCTCTCCCATACCTACATGCCCTTCGAACTGCCCGATCAGGAGCGGGTGAACGCATTCCTCCCGCAGTTCAGGCCTGACTATGCGTTGGATCCCAACCATCCAGCCAACCTGAATACCGTCACCCTGCCCGACGTGCGCATCGATGTGCACGGTGAGCTGGCGCATGGATACATGGAGATCCGCTATCTTCTCCAGGAAGACCTGCGCAACGCCCTCTCCGTCGCCCAGGAGGCGGAGAATAGATTCAGGGAAGTATTCGGCCGGGGGGACAATCCCTTCATCGAACCATACCGGTGCGAAGATGCCGAATACATCATGGTCGGCCTCGGGTCGATCTCCTACCAGTTGAGGGATGTGGCCGAAACCCTGCGCGATGAAGGTATGAAGGTCGGCGTCCTCGGGGTCAGGCTCTATAGACCCTTCCCCGACAAGACCATGGCCGAGGCATTGAGAGGCGCAAGCGGGGTGATCGTGTTCGAAAAGGCATTGAGCTATGGCTATGAGGGCGCCCTATGCTCCGATATCAAATCAGCCCTTTTTGAGCATGCCCAAGGTGGAAGGAAAAGAACCTTTGTCAAGGGTTACATCGCCGGGATCGGCGGCAGGGAGATAAAGACCGCGGAACTGAGCGATACTCTGCGGGCAGCCATGCGCGGCGAACAGGAGAACGGTCCCAACTGGATAGGGATCAAGATCGAGGAGTGAGAGCATGCATACCAAGACCACCATCTTAAGCCTGCCTGAAGAGGAATTCGTCAATGTGGGGACAAGGGCATGTTCGGGATGCGGGCTGGGCATCGCCTATCGAATCGGGCTCAAGGCGCTCGGCAGGGACACCATCCTCGTGGTGCCGCCCAGTTGCCTGACTGTCCTCCAGGGATTGTTCCCCATCGCATCCACCAAACTGCCCTGTCTCAATGTGACCTTCGCATCAACGGCAGCCGCCGCTACCGGTCTATTGGCTGCGCTCAAATCCCTGGGGAAGGAAAAGATCAAGGTGGCCGGCTGGGCCGGCGACGGCGGCACGAGCGATATCGGCCTCCAGTCCCTCTCCGGAGCTGCAGAGCGGGGGGACAACTTCATCTATCTCTGTTATGATAACGAGGGGTATATGAATACCGGGGGTCAGCGTTCCGGCACCACTCCACTCGGGGCGCTGACCGCCAACACCCCCATCAAGGGCAAGCTCCAGCAGAAGAAGGACATACCGGCCATCATGGCCGCACATGGGATCAATTATGTCGCCACCTGCTCCGCCGTCTACCCCCTCGATCTCTACGACAAGATTAAAAAGGCCATACCCATACCAGGGACAAAGTACATCCATATCCACACCCCATGCCCACCGGGTTGGGGCTTCGATCCCCGGTATGCTGTCAAGATTGGCAGGCTCGCCATCGAGTCGGGATACTACGACCTTTACGAGATCGAATACGGGAAATTCAGGCTCACCGCTGCATCGGAGAAACTCCTCGAAAAGCGCAAGCTGATCCCGGTCAAAGAGTATTTCCGGTCGCAGTCCCGGTTCATGACGCTGACCGACGCGCAGATCGCCATCATCCAGGCAGAGATTGATGCCAAATGGAATCGCTTCTTCCAGTCCGCTGACTAACCCCCTGAAATACCCCTGAATGAAGCATTACTGAAGCGCCTGGACGAGGTGCTGCCGATCGAGGTTGCCTCCGGACATGATGAGCACCACCTTCTTGCCGGCGAGTCTCTCTTTGATCTTGACCGCCCCGACGACGGATGCCGCACCTGCCCCCTCAGCCAGGTTATGCGTGGTCATAAGGGCAAGCCGTATCCCCTCGAGGACCTCCTCCTCGGTAAGGAGCACGACATCGGCGATATGGTCCTTCATAATAACATAGGGGAGCTGGAATACGCTCCGGGCCGCAAGGCCATCGGCGATAGTATCCGCATCTTCGAGGACAACCCACTCCCCTTTCTTCCATGAGGCATAAAAGGCCGGGGCCTTCTCCGCCTGGACCCCGATGATCTCCACCTTCGGGTTAATGGCCTGCGCCACCTTGATGAGCGATGCACAACCGGCACCCCCGCCAATAGGGCAAACGATGGCATCCACATCCGGCAGATCCTCGAAGATCTCCAGTCCCATGGTGCCAAGGCCATTGAGGATCTCCGGTTCGTTACCCTGTTCTACATAGTAATAGCCGGCGCTATCGACTAGTTCCTCGCAATAGGATTGGGCATCGTAAAAGTCGTGCCCATGTTCGATGAGATCGGCCCCACAGCTCTCTATGATCCGGTTGATCTCAGGGTTGTTATTCTCGGGCACAACCACGGTGCACGGGACATGAAACCACTGTCCCGCCCATGCCATGGCAAGTCCATGGTTCCCCCTCGTCGCCACGAGAATACCGCTCTCCAGCTCCTCTTTAGACATGTGATGAAAAAAATTGAGCGCCCCGCGTATCTTGAACGATCCGGTGGGATGATGGTTCTCGTGTTTGACAAAGGCCTCGCAGCCGATCAGCCGTGAGAGTTCTGAATAGGAGATGAGGTTCGTCCTGTTCAGATGCCGGTTGATCACCGACCGTGCGTTGAGTATTCCGGTAAGGTTGATCTTCTCGCTCAGTACCTCATACTTTTTGAACATGGGCTGCCTCCATCATAAGGTTACAATTTATACCCAGACCTCTTCGGTTTTAACCGGACCGACTGGAGCATGATCCCCAATATCATCCCGATGATGATGAAGCCGCCGCCGACCAGGGTGAACTTGACCCGTTCGGATGTCTTGAGCCTGCTGTTTTCTTTCGTTAATGCCTCCATCTGTTTCGTCTTGATCTGGTCTGTACTGACGAGCTTATCATGGAACGCTTTGAGTTCAAGATAGGTGGAGGAAGCTTGCTTGAGGTTGTCGTACTCCCCCTTGGACTTACCGATAGCCGTGTTGAGGGTGCTCACGCTGTACTTGAGCTCCCGATTCTCCTTTTCAAGGGCCTTGTTCCTTTCCTGCAAAGCATCGATCGTTTTCGCGAGTGATTTCACCTTCTCATTGAGCTGTTCGACGATGAGCGCCTTCGGTGTTTCGGACGTGAGGAAACGCGTTGCCACCCAGCCCTCCTGGCCGTCAGGCGTGGTTACCTTCACCCAATCGTCGCTCTCCTCCTTGACATCGAGATAGTCATTCGAATTCGCCATGCCCATGACCTGTGAATTTTCACTAGGGGATTTCTTCAAGGGGAGGTTCACTCTATCCCTCACGTACAGACCCTTTGCGTACAACCCATACTCCATGCTCAGTACGATGAGCGCGCAAAGCAGAAAAACTGCCCATATTTTCCTCATCCACTTACCCCTCACACCTGCATTTGTTAAGGCTCTTTCCATACAACATTACCTATGCTTATTCAATAGGATTACGCCCGGTCTCCTCTGGGCGTGGAGGGGCGAGGCCCGCCGCGGCCCTCCATCATCCTCTCCATGATTTCCTTTAATTTGTGTCTGGTATCCTGCGCGAGGGTATCGAGCTTGTCTTTGTGCGAGGCCTCGAATCTCAGAACGATCACCGGCTGGGTGTTGGACGGCCTCACCAATCCCCAGGCGTCTCCCTCCTCGAACCGCACCCCATCGATATCCAAACAGTTCTCGTAGCGGACCTTCGCATAGGCTTTAAACTCGGAAACCACCCTGAATTTGATCTCATCCGGGCAGTGAAATCTGATCTCGGGGGTGTTCTCCATCCTGGGCAGGGAATCAAAAAGGGTCTGGGGATGCTCGGCGCGTGAGAGCACCTCCAAAAGCCGCGCCGCAGCATAGATGCCGTCATCAAAGCCGTACCAGCGGTCACGGAAGAAGATATGGCCGCTCATCTCCCCAGCCAGCGCCGCTTCTTCCTCCAAGAGACGCGCCTTCATGAGGGAATGGCCCACCCTGCCCATGATAGGGATGCCTCCCGCCTTGGCTATCTCGTCAAACAAAACCCTCGAACACTTCACCTCGCCGATGATCTTCTCTCCCGGCCTCTCCTTCAGAATGGCCCGCGCGAGGATGGCGGTGAGCATGTCGCCGTAGACGACATTGCCCCGCGCATCCACCACACCCAAGCGATCCGCATCGCCATCGAGTCCGATGCCGATATCCGCCTTCTGTGCGAGCACCTCAGTCCTGAGCATGGTGATCCCCTCTGTTAAGGTGGGATCCGGGTGATGGTGCGGAAAGCGCCCGTCCGGCTCGAGACATATGCCGGTCACCTCCATGCCGAGACCCTTGAACACCGCCATGGCGGGGGCGCCTCCCACGCCGTTCCCGGGGTCCAGCACGACTTTGAGCCTCCGCGTGCATGGGGAAATGCGCGCCAGGATATCCTGCACATATTCGGGGATCAGATCGTAGTCACTGACATTCCCCCTTCCCCTCACTATCTTCCCCTGCTCCAGGTATTTCCGTATCTTCTGGATCTCTTGGCCGTAGATCGTGGTCTTGCCGAGCGCGATCTTGAACCCGTTGTTGTCCGGCGGATTGTGCGAGCCCGTTACCGCGAGTCCCCCGTCGAGATCGAGCCTGAAGAGCGAAAAGTACATAACCGGCGTGGGAACCATGCCGATATCGATCACGTCAATCCCGCTGGAGGCAATCCCTTCCTTGAGAATATCCTTGAAGAGCGGGGAACTCAGGCGGGCATCCATCCCCAGCGCAACCCTCTTCACCCCATGCTCCGCCCAATAGGCCGCTATCGCCCTGGCAAGACCCGTCACAAAGTCCTCGCTGAGCTCCGACCCCACCACTCCCCGGATATCGTATTCTCTGAATACCTGCGTCGGCATGGACCCACCTGCAATCAAGGCATGCAACGAGATTGTAGTGCAAAGGCCGGGAAAAGGCAAGGTACAAAGGGATAAGAGATGAGGGATGATGTATCGGTAGGAGGTATACTGGACCCCCTTATCCCTCGTTTTTGCCCCTTATCCCTCATCCCTTGCCTTTTCTGTGTTTCTTTTGCAAATACATGACCGATTTTGTTGTATAAATACAACATGCCGATGGTGCCACGCTTTTAACTTATTGATATTCCATATTAATTTATCTTGGCATGCATGTTGAATGGGAAGGAACGATGGGGAAGATTATTATGCCCGGCGAAAGACATCGGGATGGAATGCGGTCGGACAAAGACAACAGGCTCTTCAAGCCTGAGGTCACTACATAAAAAAATTAAATAAGGAGGAAAGGATATGAATAAGTGGGGGAAATGGTTATTGCTCTTCTTTGTGGCTATGGCCTTCGCCGTCCCGGCCTGGGCCGTTGACCTCAAGCTGGGGGGCAAGTACGAGATTCAGGGCAGATACTATAATGAGTATGATATCATGATGAAACAGAAGGCGGCTGGAAGAGATGATACCGATGTTACCACAATGTACCTGAAGCATTACTTCAACCTTTATCCTACGATACAGGTAACCGATAAGATCGCGATAAAGGGTGACCTCGAACTCTTCGACAACAAGATCAGCCAGGACGACACCAGGCAGTATTTCGACAAGAGCAGCGGTAGGGCTGGAAAGATCTATTACCCCGAAGGCGGGAGCGACAACTTCGACGCCTATGACGTCTTCACCGCGAACGAGCTCTATGTGGATGCCACGACCGATTACGGCAAGTTTATCCTCGGCAAGCTCAAGAAGTTCAACGGTATCGGCTGGTTTATCCAGGTCCCTGCTGTTCCCGACTGGACCTTCGGGCTTGTCTGGAATAAGAAGGATGAAGCTACAACTGGCTTTAATGCCACACACGATAATGCCGATCAGGATGAATTTGGCCTGATCGCCAACTATGCCAAGGACGCCATCGATTTCAAGGGTACCCTGGCCTTCAAGAAAACCGGACACGATGTCGGCAGAACTGAAATCTGGTATCCGAATGTCTACCTAAACTACGCTATCTCCAAGGATATCAAGATCAATTCCAAGTTCGGATTTGGCACCGGAACCTTCATCGACAAGAAGTCCCATTTGGCCGAAGCTTTAATTACCCAGACAGCTGACGGTCTTGCTGCAGCACTTAATGATGAGTATGGTATTCCTGAAGCCAATACTATTGCCGCTATAGAGGGCAACTTTCCCAATTTTGAAATCAAAAAAGACTGGGAAGTCGATAGTATGTTTGGGATTTGGCTTGGTGCCGGCTTTACCATGGATGCCCTTATGATCCAGGGCGATGTGGCTTATATGCCGGGCGCCGACGAGCCGCAGAAGATATCCGCCTATCTCGAGGACGACGAGAACCTCGGCACCTGGCTCATGAATGATATCCATGACCGTTATGCAGGAGCCCTCGAGACCCCCGCGACGATCTTATCCTTGGGCTATCCAATTATAGACGGCAACTTCAGTTACGCTAATACCATTCTCGTCCGCCTCAACCTTGGCTACAAGTTCACCGACAAACTCGATGCCAATATTAACGTCGTATGGGGAAAAAAGGAAAATGTCGATTATTTGAAGAACTGGGATTACAATTACTCATATCTCAATGCGCTAGATCCAGCAGCGATGAAAGTTAATGGAACGGGTATAATTGTTCCAACAGGTTTCGAGGAACCTTACCCCCCTGCTATTCCTCTTGGTGCTGGAGATCAGAAAT
>CAYGXB010000047.1:0-13642 GCA_964353605.1 uncultured Bacteriovoracaceae bacterium | reverse complement strand
CGAGGAACGATGGCGCGCTCCTCAGGAAGAGTTCGGGGTTGAGCTGTTCCACCTCGTTTTTGCGCATGAGCGGCGTACTCGTATCGAAGTAGAAGAGTTCGGTATGTTCGTGAATGATGCGGTTTTCGCGGTAGTCTTTGACGGCCCAGTTGGAGATCTGGCCGTCTATGCCGAGCTGTATGTGGCCATCTCCGGCATTGAATCCAAAAACCTTCTTCAGATCCCTCAGGACCAGGATGAAAAGGGTATTGATCGAACCGCTGTCGAGCCTGTGGATGAGCTGGTTGCATACGGAGTTAGCGGTCAGTCGCTCCTGGACATTGTAGATCACCATATTCCCCTTTTCAGGAAAGACTCTCACCGATGCGAATTCCGGTACCGATAGGCCGATCCGCCCCAGAAGGGTATTGTATTCTTCGTAGAGCCTCTCGTACTGGTCCAGCTCCTCGATTGACCTGAATATGGGCATGCGCTTATAGGCAAGGCCTTTCTGCGACGGATCATCGATTACGAAGATGGTGCTCATCTCACCATATCCGATGATCTCCGCGGGTATGGTGCTCAGGGAAGGATTCAGGGGATTGAGCCCAGCCTCGAATCGCTCGAGCAGTTCCTTATCGATCGTATCTTTTATCATAATTTTCTCCTAAAGCTTGAGCAGGCGCTTCGCATCATCGAGTGCGAGATCGATTCTTTCCAGGATCTCCTCCGCCACATCCTTTTCTATGATGAGGGGGGGGAGGAGCTGGCTCACCTTCTTGTTGTTATTGGCATAGACACTCAAGATGCCATTGTCATAGCAGGTTTTCGAGAGCACCGGACCGCAGAAGTCGTTCACCATCTCTATGCCCATCATGAGGCCAAGCTGCCGTAGTCCCACGAGGATCTCCGGGTGCCGCTTCTTCAGTTCGGAAAATCCGTGGGAAAAGGTATCCGCCAGAGTATGCACGTGAGCGAGAAATGCAGGATCCGAAGATAGTTCCAGCACCTTCAATGCCACGGGGCATCCGACTTCGGCCCCGCCGAAGGTGGATATGTGGATGAACGGGTTTTTGTGGAAGAAAGTCTGGATCTCGGCATTGAAGCAGGTTGCACTCATGGGATATATCCCGCCGGAGAGTCCCTTTCCGATGACCATGATATCCGGTACCACCCCGAAATGTTCGATGCCCCAGAGCTTGCCGGTCCGGCCCAGACCTGTCTGCACCTCATCGATGATGAGCAGTGCTCCATGACTTCTGCACAGCTCTTTGACGTACGGGAAGAAGTCCTTTTCCGGGATCGGCATCCCGTAGGTGGCGGGGATGGTCTCGAAGATCACCGCCGCCGTATCGTCATCTACGGCCTTTTTCAGGGCCTCTCTGTCTCCGAACGTAATCTGGACGAAGCCGGGGAGGTGGGGGCCAAACGGCGACCGGTATTGCTCATCGCCGGTGGCAAGGGCGAGTCCGGTATGGCCGTGGTACCCTCCGCTAGCCGATACGATCTTGAGTTTGCCCGTGTACCCGCGAGAGAGCTTGATGGCGAGGTCGATGGCCTCCCCGCCCCCCACGCCGAATACCGCATAGGTCAGATCGCCCGGCATGAGGCCGGCGAGCTTCTCCGCCAGGACTGCCCTCTGCTCGCTGATGAGGTGATGGTTCCCGATGTCGAGCTCGGCTAAGGCATCGATGAGGGCATGGATGATCTGCGGGTTCCGGTGCCCCAGATTGAAGACGCCGCCGTTTGCGTGGCAATTGATGAGTCGCTTTCCGCTCACCGCATCCCAGACATAGGGTCCTGCCCTTTTTCCGAAAACGAAGTCGATCCCCACGCTCGCGAAGAATTCGGCCTTCCCCGAGGATACATGGCGGGCGAACTGCGCGATGATCCCTTCTTTTGTATCATTGCCGATGAATTTCATGATCACTCCAGTCCATAATAACCTCCTCGTTCATTATGTAATACCAACATTCTCACAGTCAAGGCAATACCCTATCTCCGACCCATCCTCTTCTCCTCTTTTCCACAGGGGGGGGAGGCTTGGAAAGAGGGGCGCACAAGCGGGAGAAATATATTGACAGTACTCGAGCTTGTAATATATGTGTTGTAAAACTATACGCTTTTGGAGGGTGCTGAATGGCAGTGTGCATCAGGTTGACGCGGGGTGGCACGAAGAAAAAGCCATTTTTCCGAGTGGTGGTTGCTGATTCCAGGGCCAAGCGTGACGGCAGATTTCTGGAGATCGTGGGATTCTTCAACCCGAAGAGCAGAGAAGACAGCATTACGCTCAAGATGGACAGGATCAAGGCATGGATGGAAAAGGGGGGGCAGATGTCCCCTGCCGTGAGGAAGCTCATAAAGGATAAGGGTTTTTCGATCTAGCCAATAAACGTGGGAGCGAGGGTGAGAATGATGAAGGAATTAATTGAGTACATTGCGAAGGCGGTGGTAGACAATCCTGATGAGGTGTCGGTGACTGAGATTATGGGTGAGGTGACATCCGTTATTGAGCTGAGAGTGGCGAAGTCCGATCTGGGGAAGGTCATAGGCAAGGAGGGTCGCACCGCCCGCGCCATGCGCATCCTTTTAACCGCTGCGTCCACTAAGATAAAGAAGAGGGCGGTCTTAGAGATCATCGAATAATTGATAAGAGCCGATCTCATCGCCATTGCCAGCGTCAAGGCGCCGAATGGTCTGAAAGGCAAGATGTGGATAACCCCGTACGGGGAGATCTTCAACCGATATGAAAACCTGATAATTGGAAGGTCCGGGAAACCTTTGAAGTTGCTCTCCTGTGAAAAGAGGCGAAAGGGCTATGTCATTGCCCTCGAGGGCATCACCGACGTGTCCCGGGTGGAACAGATCAAGGGGGAGACGCTCTATATCCGCAGCGAGTGGCTTCCGGAGACAGAAAAGGATGAATATTACTGGTGCGACCTTATCGGTCTGAGGGTCGTCGATACCATGGGCAATGTTCTCGGTGAGCTCGTCAATATATTCCCGACTGGCGCCCATGACGTGTACGTGGTGAACGAGGTCAAGCAGTACCTCATCCCGGCCGTCAAGGACGTGGTCAAGGAGATCTCGGTGAAGGAGGGCGTCATAGTGGTGGATGCGTCCTTCCTGGTGGGTCTCCTGGACTGAGCATTGATTTCCCCATGATTATCAATATCATTACCCTCTTTCCTCGCATGTTTCGTGGTGTCTTCGAGGAGAGCATCCTCAAGCGGGCCAGTGAACGGGGGCTCGTGGACATCCGCATCTGCGATCTCCGTGCCTATGGCGAGGGGCGGCACCAGGTGGTGGACGACACACCGTATGGGGGAGGGGGCGGCATGGTGATGAAAGTGGAACCGATTGCCAAGGCATTATCCGATATCCCGGACAAGGGCCGCGTCATCCTCACGACACCGCGGGGGAGGTTGTTCAGACAGCAAGACGCCCTGCGTTTGAGCAGGCTTGAGGTTTTAACCCTGATCTGCGGTCATTATGAGGGGATTGACGAGCGGGTGAGTGCGCTCTTTGCGCAAGAGGAGATCTCCATAGGCGACTATGTGTTGACCGGTGGTGAGATGCCGGCCATGGTCATCGTGGATGCCGTTGCGCGTCTCATCCCTGCCGTGCTCGGGAAGGACACCTGCCTCACCGGCGATTCCCATTACCAGGGGCTGCTGGAGCATCCCCATTATACGCGGCCGCCGGAGTTCATGGGGCTCAAGGTGCCGGAGGTGCTGCTCTCTGGTGATCACGAGAAGATTCGGTTATGGCGGAGGAAGATGGCCTTGATTAAAACAAAGGAGCAGCGGCCTGACCTCCTGGAAGGGTTCGCTCTCTCGGATGAGGACAGGGCTGCGCTTCTGGAGGATGAGTAGGTGCTCACGATTGCACTCATCCACTGGCCGTGTCTGGACAAGCACGGTGGCGAGATCGTAACCGCCATTACCAACCTCGATCTGCACGATGGCGCAAGAGTATGCTTGACATATGGCATCGATACGCTCTATATCGTTCATCCGTACCAGAGCCAACGGGATTTTGCTGGCAAGATTATTGATCACTGGCTCAAAGGTTTCGGCGGGAGGTACAACCCCTTACGCAAGAGGGCGTTCGAAGCAGTGAAGCTGGTTACCGATCTCGAGATAGTGAGGTTAGAGACGCAGGCCTGTATGATCGCCACGAGCGCCACGCGTTATGAGAGTGTGATCTCCTGGTCGGAGCTCAAGCATTGGGCGGGTTGGAAGAATATCTGCCTGCTCTTTGGAACCGGTTGGGGGCTTTCCCCGCAGGTACTGAAAGAAGCAGATGCCGTGGTCGAGCCGATCGAGGGCAGTGGGGAATTCAATCATCTTTCTGTGCGAGCAGCCATGGCAATAGCGATAGACAGGGTTTTGGGGAGGTAGTGTATGGGCTATGTAGAAGAGTTCGAGAAAGCGCAGATGAAGACGAACCTGCCCGAGATTAGGATCGGCGACAAGGTCAAGGTGTCCACCCGGATCGTCGAAGGGAACAGGCAGCGGTTGCAGGTCTTTGAAGGGGTTGTCATCGGCAGGCACAGGGGCAATAACAGGGAGACCATAACGGTCCGGAAGGTATCCTATGGTATCGGAGTAGAGCGCGTCTTTCCCGTGCATTCACCCAACGTAGATAAGATCGAGATCGTCGCGCATACCAAGATCAGGCGGGCGAAACTCTACTACCTGAGAGAGAGAAGAGGCAAGGCGGCCCGCCTGAGAGAGATAACCTAGAGGGGTATGACTCTCGAAGAGGGGCTGATCTACCAGGGTATATGGCCGCTCTGCGGTGTGGATGAGGCAGGCAGAGGCCCTCTTGCTGGGCCGGTGGTGGCGGCAGCCGTCATTCTTGATCCCGCCTCACCGTTGAGGCCCCTGGTCAGGGATTCGAAAACGCTCAGCCCACGCAGACGCGCGGAGCTCTTCGAGCTCCTCACGACTTCGGATGCTGTCCACGTAGGCATCGCCATCGTGGATGAGCGGACCATCGATGCGATCAATATCCTGAATGCCACCCTGCTCGCTATGGAGCAGGCAGTGTGCAATCTGCGACACAAACCTGCCTGCGCGCTTATCGATGGCAACCACACCCCGACGCTTGCCTGTGAGTGCATACCCGTCGTTGACGGGGACAACACACAACCTTCCATATCCGCTGCGAGCATCGTGGCGAAGGTGACCAGGGACAGGTACATGGTCGCCATGGATGCACGCTACCCCGGCTATGGTTTTGCCATCCACAAGGGCTATCCCACAAAGGCCCACTATGAGGCCATCCGTTCTCTGGGGCCATGTCCGATCCATAGGAGATCATATAAGGGTGTTACTCAACTGGAAATGTTTTAAGGATCGCAAGGCGTCCGGCAAGGCCGGGGAGAGAGCCGCTGCCGTGTATGGGTCCACCCGGGACCGAGGGGCCAGGGGGGAGGACATTGCCAGAGCATTTTTGAAGAAGCAAGGATTCAAGATACGCGATGTCAACTATCAGGTGCATGGCGGAGAGATCGACATCATCGCCATGGAGAGGGGGACGCTTGTGTTCGTCGAGGTGAAGGCAAGCGCGAGCAATATCTTTGCTGATCCCCTCACCTGGATACCGCAGTGGAAACAGGACAGGCTCGTCAAGGCATCCGCCGTCTACATCAAGGCCCACAGGATGGGGGACATGCCCCTGCGGTATGATGTGGTTACCGTGGATGCCGGGGGAAGGGTCCAACATATCAGGGATGCATTCCGGCCGCGCCAAAACCTTTTTATGTGATCAAAACCTGGGGCGTCTTGCGAAGTGGCTCAGGATCATGGGTTTTGATACACTCTATATGTCCTGCTGGAGCGAGGAATCGATTCAGCAGGCCCTGGATTCCGGCCGGATCGTCCTGACGAGACAGGGTAAGATGGCAGGCAAAGACGGCTTTGTCTTCATCCGGGATGATCGTCTTGAGGATCAGCTCAAGCAGCTGGCTAGAATATTCGACCTCGATCAAGAGGCGCGGCCTTTTATCCTCTGCAGCATCTGCAATTGTCTCCTTACGGAAATCGGACGCGGCGAGGTCAAAGGCCATGTGCCGGAGTACGTCTATATGACGCATGCAACCTTTATGGTCTGCCCCTGTTGCCAAAGGATCTACTGGAAGGGGACCCACATAGTCAGGGTTGAAGATATGCTCAAGCATGTGCTAAGGTAGACTTACGTGATCACGAAACAGGATATAGAGGAAAAACTGCTCAACTTGGTAAGGGGGAAGCGCAAGGTACTCATCCTCGCCCATGAGAACCCCGACCCAGACAGCATCGCAGCCGCGTTCGGGCTGAAATATATCTTCCGCAAGACCATGGGGGTTCCGTCCATCATCGCCTATGGCGGCATCATCGGCCGAGCAGAGAACCAGAGCATGGTCCAACTCCTCGGGATTGACATGGTGCCCTACCATAAGATATCTCCCCGGAATTATTCGGTCATCGCCCTGGTGGACTGTCAGCCGCATACGGGTACTGTCCTGCTGCCAAAGGGTGTTGTCCCCACCATCGTTATCGACCACCACCCTTTAAGGAAGTCTTCCCTCAAGGCGGATTATGTGGATGTCCGCTGGGATATCGGTTCGACGTCCTCGATGATCACCCAGTATATCAGGGCGCTCAATCTCCCCGTCGACCGGAAGGTGGCCACTGCCCTTATCTACGGGATAAAGTCGGACACCCGCGACCTCGGAAGGCAATCGACCGAGCAGGATATCCGGGCCTCGGTTTTTCTCTATCCCTTCATCCTGCAGAAGAAGCTTGCGCGCATTGAGCATCCCAAGCTTCCAAAGGAGTATTTCGTCGAGCTCTACTCGGTTCTGAAAAATGCCAAGATCCACGGGGATGCCGTGGTGGCAAGGGTCGACAGGATCGGGTGGCCGGAGATAATCGGCGAATTCGCAGATGAACTCATCAAGATCGAGGACATTCGGTGGTGCCTGTGTTACGGACAGTATAACGGGAACCTCCTCTTCTCCATCCGGACCACGCGTTCGACACATATGGCGGGCGTCCTTGCCCATAAGATCAGCATTGGCATCGGCACGGGTGGAGGACATGAGACCTTCGCCGCGGGAAAGGTCGAGCTCGGCCAGGCAATCAAGAAGGTTAAAGATCCAGAGGAGATCCTCCTGCGGAGATTTCTGCACGAGGTAAACATCCGGGAGATCGAGCCCAAGCAACTCATTGAACAGGAGACTGAGGATCAGATCATACCGCTGGCATCCCTCTCAAAGCCGCAATGCACATGATCGACGGCCCAGAGGTGACCAGGAGGGTCTCCCGAGTGCAGCGGCGGATTTTATACGACGTTGCAATCAATCTTCGATGAGAAAAGTTCACCGTTTTGCAGCATAGCACAATTGGACGCGTCGCAAGGCGCGCCTAAAAGTGAGGGGCAGAGATGGCCTTCGTTAATCTCACAACCCACTTTGGCCCCCCTGAAGGTTTAGGGGCGGCGGGGCATAGGAGATTCTTTTGATGGGTACTTGGCATCAAACACATATGCATCAAGATCGTTAAGCGGTTTGTGCCCCTTTTGCATCCGGTTGGGATTGACACAGAAAGCAAACCCCAGTAACAAGGAACTAAAAAGAGGAGGTGCGAAGATGATATCGAAGATGAGAAATCCGGTGTTGGCCCTTTTCGTGGCCGTGTTTATGACGATCTTTATCACGTCGCCGGCTCCAGCGGCCTTGATCCCGTCGGTCGGCTCTTCCCACCAGTCGGGTACCGCCAACCTGACAGATGACCTCAGTACGATACAACGCGCCCTCGAAAACAAGCTCGTCCAGGAAAGGCTCCGGGCGTATGGGTTTACACCGGAAGAGATCAGGGCAAAGCTCGAGACCATGACGCCGACGCAGATCCACCTCCTTGCCCAGGCATCCAATGATGTGCTGGCGGGGGGTGACGGCATCGGGGTCGTGATCGGGGTTCTGGTGATCATCATCCTGGTTATCATCGTCCTGAAGCTGCTTAATAAAGAGATCATCATCAAATACTCGAGCCTTGATTGCCCTGCTTGTTCTGACCCTGCTGTTCGCGGGTAATGCCAACGCCATCGAGATAGAGGGCGTGCCCTTCGTGAAGCAGGAGACACGCTTCTGTGGTCCGGCGGCCCTCTCCTCGGTGATGGCATATTACGGTCTTCCGATCGACCAAAAGAGGATCGGGAAGGCCGTCTATAGCGAAAAGATCAAGGGATCCATGATCACCGACCTCGAGGATTACGCACGGAGAAGGGATTTTTCCACACGGCTGGATCAGGGCACCCTGGATGATATCAGGGGATTCTTGAAGGATAAGAGACCGGTTATCGTCCTGGTCGATTTCGGGTTCTGGCTGCTCTCGAAGCCGCACTATCTGGTCATCACCGGTTACAACGCAGAGGGCTTCATCGCCCACACCGGGTATGAGTCCTCGCGGCTCTTCGCTAATGCGACCTTTCAGAAGATATGGGAAAAGCAAGGATCGGTATACCTGGTCATCGCGCCGCAATAGGGATCTTTGGGGCGCTCATCCTGTTGATCTCTTGCTGCGCGGCTCCGAGGATCGTGGTCTTCGACGATCCGCTCTCGGCGGAGGAACACAACGAGCTTGGAGTGATCTACGAGCAGAAAGGGATGTACGACCTGGCAGAGAAGGAATACAAGCAGGCCAGCGCCAAGGAGAAGGCCTGGGCCATCCCCTATTTCAACCTCGGGAACCTCGCCTACAAAAAAGGCGATCTCAAGCTTGCCGAGGGGTATTACCACAAGGCCCTCGATCGGGAAGGGAACAATCCGGACATCATGAACAACCTGGCGAATGTCTTCTTCGATCTGTGTCGCCGCGAGGAGGCACAGGCCATGATCGAGCAGGCGCTGGCCATCCGACAAAAGGACGAGTACCTCGATACGTACCAGAAAATAAAGGGATATAAATAAACGGCGATAGAAAACTCACCAGAGATGCAGAAAAACGAGGCTGTAGCAAGAGATAGCGCGGCAAGGAGACCGGAACGCTGTCAGGATATTCGATAGCATGGGATATGCTCTCTGGGCTTGGGGATAAGCAATCTCATCAATCCGAGCAGTATTCCCAAAAGGGCATCCGATTGTCGAGGCTCATCGGCAGCGCTGTGCTCAGCGCAGCCGGGATCGTGCTGTAGATGGTATATGCGCGCGGGAACCTGTTTGCATGTGGATGGGCACAAGACAGGTGAGGAAAGAAAGACGAGGAGTTTAAGCATGCAAGAAAGGGTGGAATGGTGGAAGCAAGCCGTTGTGTATCAGATCTATCCCCGGAGTTTTTATGATTCTAACGGAGACGGGGTCGGCGACCTCAGGGGAATCCTGCAAAAACTGGACTATCTGGGCGACGGCACCGAGAACTCACTGGGGATCGATGCCATATGGCTGAATCCCGTCTATCCCTCGCCCCAATATGACTTCGGTTACGAGATCATGGATCACCGCAATATCGATCCCCAGTACGGAACCCTCGCGGACTTCGACCTCCTCGTCAGGGAAGCCCACCAGCGCGGCATCAGGATCATCATGGATTTCGTCCCCAGCATCACCTCGCATCTCCATCCCTGGTTCATCGAATCGCGGTCGGATAAAAGCAATCCCAAGCGCGACTGGTACTTCTGGAAACCGGCCCCGAAGCCGGGGAAGTATCCGAACAACTGGCTCGGCGTTTTCGGCGGTCGGGCTTGGACATGGGACAGCAAGACCCAAGAATACTACTATCATGATTCGCTCCCGGAGCAGCCCGATCTCAACTGGCGCAATCCGGAGGTGGAAAAGGCGATGCTGGCGAACATGGCGTTCTGGTACGAGAAAGGCGTCGACGGGTTCCGCATCGATGTGCTCAACTACGTGTTCAAAGACGAGCTTTTTCGCAGCAATCCGCACTGCCTGGGACGTCGGCCATACGACATGCAGCGACACCTCTACGACAAGGACCAGCCCGAGGCGGTCGAGGTGGGAAAGAAAATGCGAGCGCTGGCCGAACAATACGGCGGCAAGATGCTGGTAGCCGAGATCTATATCGACGACCCGGAGGAAGCTGCCCGGTACCTGGGAGAGGGCGACGGGGTGCATATGGCCTTTAATTTTTCCTTCATGTTCTCCCCGTTTTCCGCGGCACGCTTCAAACAGGAAGTGACTGATTGGGAACGGGCGGTAGGCACGCGGGGCTGGCCGGCCTATTTCCTCTCCAATCATGATAATCCCCGGCATATCAGCCGCTATGCGCGCGGACGATGGACGCTCCCCCGTGCACGTGTCGCCGCCGCCATGCTCCTGACCTTGCGCGGGACCCCCTTTCTCTACATGGGGGAGGAGATCGGCATGAGAAACGTGCGCATTCCCAGGGGTGAGCTGCTGGATCCCGTCGGGAGAAAGTACTGGCCCTTTCACCCCGGACGCGATGGGGCGCGGACGCCCATGCAGTGGAACGGGGGCAGGCATGCCGGTTTTTCATCCGTTAAGCCGTGGCTCCGCGTGCACCCGGAGTTTGAACGGGTGAACGTGGAAGTCGAGCGCGAGGATCGGGATTCCCTGCTCGCTTTTTATAAGAGACTCATCAGGATCAGGAGAAACTCGCCCGCACTGCAGACCGGAGATTATCAGGTCTGTCCGGATACGCCGGCCGGCGTTTTTGCC
Source organism: uncultured Bacteriovoracaceae bacterium (assembly GCA_964353605.1). Lineage (GTDB taxonomy): Bacteria > Desulfobacterota > Desulfomonilia > UBA1062 > UBA1062 > CAYGXB01. Next base: position 2,979 of record CAYGXB010000047.1, on the reverse strand, counting down.
TATGTGCGCACGGCCGAGGATCGGTCCGTCCTGGTGGCCCTCAATTTCACCCAGGGGTGGAAGCGTTTTGCGCTCAAGGTGCACGGCGCAAGCAGCGGAAGGAAGCTCCTGGCGTATCCGGAGACATCCGGCGATGCCACTCACCTGCATAACATCGAGTTGCCGCCGTATGGCGTTCTGCTCTCTGATTTGGATCAATGAGATCCCATGGGAATGGAGATGAAAGGAGGGACTGAAGATGCATGCACAGGCACGGCTTTCTAAGAAAACGAAGCTCGCCTATGGGGTGGGAGATCTCGGGGCCAACATAGTTTTCAGCACCGTCGGGTTCTATCTCCTGTACTTCCTGACGGATGTGGCCCTGCTCCCGGCTGTACTGGCCGGCGTATCCATGATGGCGGTGCGTTTCATCGATGCCTTCACCGATCCGTTCATTGGCTATCTGTCGGACCGGACCAAGACGCGCTGGGGCAGACGCCGACCCTATCTGCTCTTCGGGGCGCTTGCCGTGGGAGCATTCTTCTTCATCCTCTTCACCCGGGTCACCATCGCCAACCAATGGGTGCGCTTCGGCTACGCCACGCTCATGTACCTGCTCTTCTTCGTTTCCTATTCCGTGGTCAACGTGCCGTATTCAGCCCTCACCCCGGACATGACGCAGGACTTCGACGAACGCACCAACCTGACCGGCTACCGCATGGCCTCGGCGATCGTGGGGACGCTGATCGCCGCCGGGGCCACCAAAGCGCTCGTCGCGCTCTTCCCCGGGGAACGGATCGGCTTCAGCATCGTAGCCGCAGTCTACGGCGCCATTTTTATAGCCTGCACGCTCATCGTATTTTTCGGGGTGCGGGAGAGGGAAGATATCGTAGCAGCCAGGGACGATACGCCGGTGTTCCGGCTCTACCTGGAGTCTTTTAAGAACCCCCCGTTCGTCCTGGCTGCCATCACCTATATCCTGCACACCATGGCCGCCACCATCATCAGCGCGACGCTCATCTACTATTTCAAGTACTATATCAGGAAAGAGGCGCTCATCGGGACCATCTTCCTCGATCTGCTCCTCACGGCCTTCATCTGTATCCCCCTGTGGGTGCTCATCAGCAAGCGGATCGGGAAGAAACATGCCTACAATATCGGCATGGGAATCTTCGCCGTCTCCATGATCGCCATCTTCTTCCTCGGAGCTAACCAGCTCGTTGCCATGTACGTCCTGACGGCCGTGGCGGGGGTGGGGCTTTCGACCAACTTCGTCCTGCCCTGGGCCATGGTCCCCGACACCATCGAGTACCACGAGTTCAAGAGCGGCAAACGCAACGAGGGGATCTTCTACGGCATCTGGAGCTTCGGGCCGAAGGTGGGCAGCGCGGCGGCGAGCCTCTTCGTGGGGTTCGCCCTGAGCCTTTCGGCCTACGTGCCGAACGCCCTGACGCAATCAGCCAAGACCTTGCTGGGCATCCGGATCATCCTTTGCATCATCCCGGCCGTGATCATGGCCATCGGCATCGCCGTGCTCTCGTTTTACCCGATCACCCATGCCAAGTATCTGGAGATCATGGCCACTTTGGAAGCGAAGCGCAAGAATCCCGGGGCATAATGCTGTCATGAGGAGCAGCGTATGAAAATCAGCACATATCTGAGGGCCAAGAACTTGCCGGCGCGATCTATCCCAAGGGCGGCCAATACGACGAAGCCCTTAAGGCCACACACGGTCTCTATTTCTCGGCCGGCATCTGGTATCTGGTGGGAAAGCTGGGGGACCGGTTTTCGTCGGTTCCCGAGCCGGGAAAGCGGTGCTTGATATGGGGCCGTTTCAGACGATTTGACGGGGAGCGGCCCCATCCGGCGGACGTCGGGCCCCCCTTGAGGGGGTTGGGGGGATGAACGTATCATATCATAAGGAGGATGCTTCCCTATGGTATCACCAACATCGAAAAAAGGACCGCGCATCATCGTGGTCGGGAGCTCGAATTCGGATCTGGTCGTGCAGTGCAATGCATTGCCTAAACCAGGGGAGACCGTTCTGGGAGGTGCGTTTGCTCAGCACCACGGGGGTAAGGGAGCCAATCAGGCGGTGGCGGCCGCCCGCGCCGGCGCGCAAGTGACCTTCATCGGCGCACATGGGAAGGATGCATTCGGACGGGCGGCCAAGGCGGCGTTGCGCAGGGAGGGCATCGACGTACGGCACTTCCGTGAGCTCGAAGGCGTGCCGAGTGGCGTGGCGCTGATCATGGTGGGCGGCAGATCGAAGGAGAACCTGATTGCGGTGGCCCGCTCCGCCAACGATCGCCTTGCCCCGGAAGACGTGCATGCGGTCCGGGAGGCCTTTCGAGCGTGCACGGCGGTGGTCTGCCAGCTGGAGATAAAGCTCGAAACCGTCCTGGCGGCGGCCGAGCTGGCTGTGCGCAATGCGGTGCCCTTCATCCTGAACCCGGCTCCGGCCCGGAAGCTCCCTCCGAAGCTCTTCAAGATGGTGCACACCATCGTGCCGAACGTCCATGAAGCGGCCGTGCTCACCGGCAGGGAAGAACCCGAGGAAGCTGCGCGGCGCTTGATTGCACGGGGGTGCAAGAACGTCGTGATCACGCTCGGTTCTAAGGGGGCGCTCGTGGTCACGGCTCGGCGATCGATAAATGTCCCCACGTGGAAGGTAAAGCCGGTCGATACGGTGGGCGCGGGAGATTGTTTTACCGGCTGGTTGACTGTCGGCATCGCGGAGGAAATGGATATCATCTCGGCGGCCCGGCGAGCGGCTGTAGCTGCTTCGATCGCGGTTTCACGCCGCGGCGCGCAGGCTGGCATGCCGTACCGGAAAGAGGTTGAAGATCTGTACAGTTGAGAGGGAACGTGCATTGGAAAATCTTTACATAACGTCAAGGGAAGAGCATGAGAGAGACATCACCAAATGTTTATATTTCAAGGATGTCCGTACGCAGTAACAGTTGTTTATCTAGCGGGTTGAAGTCCCGTCCGGGGAAT